>JASEJN010000018.1 GCA_030016385.1 Clostridiales bacterium
CTCAATTACTGCGTGTAGGTTCCTTCGAGTTCTATTAAACCGGGTCCTATCACAGAATCTTGGAAATAAGTCTCTCATATTTTTCTTACAGAAACTAAACCAGGCTTTTTCAGAGTCTATCGTGAGTAATTCGCCAACTATATTAATGGTAATTATTTCACTGTCACTCATGATAGAATCATTGATATTACAACGGTTTATAATATGTGTTGGAGTGACTTTTTGGTAAATATCATCTATTAAAACATAGGCGATAGTTACAAAGTCTTTTAAGTTCACAATTTCTTTGATAGAATAATCTTTATTAAGCTCCAGCATGTATTGCCCCCCTATCTTAGTTTTGCGATTAATGATAGGTTACAATATTTTGCTGGGGTTTTTCATTCGCAATTTTTACCAGTAAAAAAGCTAGCACAACGAGTTAATTTAATAGCTAATTAAAATATTTTTCTTTAGTATATATGAATATGAAAAAATATACGCTATCATCCTCTCTCTTTTAAACTCGACTGCGCAATTTTATTTCAATTAGGACTGTTATGATGTTTTAATTATCTATAAACTAAAGATGTCTTATAAGAAATTGATTCGATAATTTTATATAAAGCAAGTAAATTTTGAAGTGATATTGTTTTATCTATTGGAATTTCTTACAGTTATAATTTAGCACTGTTTCCATATATATTCAAGTCTTAAATATCTTCTTTTTCGCTGTTTAAGCTTGTTAACTTCTCGCTATTATAAAGATACCCTTTATTTTTGTAATATTATTTTCAATTATCTAATAATTTGTAACAATAGGTACAATTCTAACATATTATATTAGCTTCTATTCAAAAACGGATGCAGTGGCTAATGAATAATTCTTATTTTTATTTTCAAATCGTATTTATAGAATATTATACTCAAAATCGTGTCATATAAGCAATAGATGTTATTATCCATGCAATGATTAACAACATAAGAACGTGTCCCTAGCTCCGTAGAATTTGCTATTTTATAGTATTGCTCCAAATATTTTCTGAAAGCTACGACTTATGCAGTTTTGATTTCTGAAGTACCGAAGGAAAAATGGGGCAACAAATATCCAAGTGCGATAAAGAGCTGGGAGGATAACTGGGATAACATAGCAACGTTATTTGAGTTTCCTGAATATATCCGAAAAATCATGTATACCACAAATGCAATAGAGAGCCTGAACAGCCAGTTCAGGAAAGTTACCAAGGCAAAGCTCATATTCCCCAATGATGAGAGCCTTTTGAAGATGCTGTATCTGGCCACTGAGAAAGTAAGCAGGAAATGGACCAGGGTATATCCAGATTGGGATCTTATCATAAATCAACTTAATATTTTGTTTGATAAAGTCTTAAACAAAGGGGCATAATTTGGGGACTCTGTCCCCCAAACCTCTGAGGTTTAGCGCTTTAATTCTCCCAGGAACGGGCGAAACGAAAGGAAAAGATAGGTATATAATATACCGAAAATGGTAAAAGTATACTTAACTATTATATATTAATGTGCCAATTATTTGTCTAAGGAGAGAGAATACACAAAATTATTTACACAGCCCTATAATGCAGCGGAATTGTAACAATATCGCATACCCCATAATTTTTGACTTTTGAAGACATATTTAATCTCCCTTTATTTTGATAATAACATATAATTATTAGTACTCAACAATTTCTCAAGATACAAAAAATATTACAGTCGCGTACTAACTCCATTATACAACTAATTATACATAAATTGCCTGACTGATTTTAAAATCCTTTAACCTTATAACGAAAACCACAGAATCATATTTGTAACGGTACCCCAAATTCTTTAGCAATTGTTTGCAAGCCTTGCTCGACTTCTTCTTTAGAGAAATTACATCTTTTTAAAAAGCCTTCATCAAGATTGTTTAACCTTTCGTAAAAGTCCAAAGCTAATTCTATGTACTTTTTATTTTTAGCATCCAACTTTTCGTATAGCAGATTTTCAGCCTCATTTATTTTCCCCTGATTTATTAAATCAGTTAACTGCATATGTAAGTAATCGGTTTGTGAATAATCTGCCTTATCCGTTGGCAATTCGTAAACAGCTGTTTCTTTGTTTAAAAGAATCTTTGCCAAAGCCCTCACCAAGTCCTTTATGATTCTCATTAAATAGTCTTGTTCAATCATAAACATTACACCTCCAATATTATTTCTATTACTGCTTTTTCCATAAAACACCCGTTAAAACTTGAATCTGCCGAATGAGTGTTCAAAATAACATAAGTTCAAATTACGAATTAAAGCCGTTAAAACTGTATTATTTATTATAAAATTGTGCTTGCGCATTCCATAATTGTAGGTTTTGCCGCCCTCCTCTATTAATTGCTCATGTGAGTCCTGCTGAATTATTGAACCGTCGTCGATTACAACTATTTTATTGCAAAATTTACATGAAGACAATCTATGGGAGATAAATATCGCCGATTTATTTTGAGCAGAATAATGTGCTTGCCAAGCGGTGTGATATAAATAACGCTGTTTTCCCACTAGTTAAAAAGTTGTAGTCTTCATACACCTTGCTCTCTGCTATCGAATCCATTCCAGATGTTGGTTCATCCAGAAATATCACTTGTGAATCGGTAATTAATGAATTGATCAAATGTACCTTCTGTTTCATGCCTCTCGAATAATTTTCTACTCTTTCATCTATAAATTTCAAAATTCCAAGTTCATCAAAATATTTTTCAATGTCAGATTGAAGATTATCACCAAAAATACCCTTCAATGCAGCTATGTATTCAACATTATCCCTGCCTGAGAGCCTATTATATAATCCCTTTTTACCTCCCAGAAGATAACTGGTTTTAGTTCTATATTCCTTAATGTTACTATATATATTAATGCCGTTATATTCTATAGTACCTTCCGATGGGTACAGCAAAGACGCAAGACATTTAATCAAAGTAGTTTTGCCCGCCCCATTATGCCCAAGCAAACATACTATCTCACCATCCATTAAGAAATAATACTATTATAATATAAGGACCAATGGGACAATTCCATTGGTCCTTAATCTATTGCTCACTTAGCTTTTTTGCTTTATTACAGGTTGCGATAATAGCTTCGATTATGGCACTTCTAAACCCTTTCTCTTCTAATATCCTTACACCTTCGATAGTTGTGCCTTTGGGGGAGCAAACCATATCCTTAAGTTTTCCGGGATGCTCCTTCGTTTCTATAACCATCATAGATGTGCCCAGTATTGTCTGTGACGCCATAACATACGATTTATCCCTGGGCAGCCCTAAATATACCGCAGCATCTGCCATCGCTTCTATGAGCATATCGATAAATGCAGGACCGGAACTGCACAAAGCAGTTACCGCATCCATCAGTTCTTCATTTTCCATAATTTCGACCATTCCGCATCCTGAAAGCATGTTCTTTATAAACTCCATGTCATGTCCGTCGACAGGAGGAGCATAAGAAGCTATAATCATCCCCTCGCCGACAAGTACGGGCGTATTCGGGATCGTTCTTACGACCTTGATATTTTTCTTTAAAAAACCTTTGACATAATCGATTGTTATTCCTGCGGCCACAGTGACAATCAGTTTATCTTCCGTAACGACATCTCTGATTTCATTCAATACCGATTTATATATATCGGGTTTTACTGAAAGCACGATTACATCCGATTTCTTGACCAAATCGATGTTGTTATCTGCAGCATTTGCTTTAAACCTTGCAGCCAGTAAATCCGCCTTGTCCTTATGTATGTTGCTTATATATATATCCCTGGCTTTTATATAACTTGAATTTATAATACCCTGAATCATTGCAGATGCGATATTCCCCGCTCCGATAAATCCAACCTTTCTAAACATAACAACCCTTCCTTTGCTTATTTATCATACATTTATTTTATTATCCATGCCTAATAAATTTTTGTTTTTTTCGATTACAGGCTTGACGCAGTCAGAAACGAATTCATCGACCTGTTCCGAAGCCCTGCCCGTAAAGTTTGAAGGTTTTAATACCCTATATACATCTTCCTTGTTCAATTTAAAAAGCGGATCGCTGCAAATCCTGTCTATAAGATCGTTTGAAAGGCCCTCCTGCTTTACCATCCTCGCGGCTTCCATAGAATGTTCCCTTATCCTTTCATGGAGCTCCTGCCTGTCTCCGCCCATTTTTACAGCCTCCATCAGCATATTTTCCGTGGCCATAAAGGGAAGTTCATTTAAAATATGCTGGTTTATCACTTTTTCATATACAACCATACCGCATGAGATGTTGAAGTATAGATTTAAAACGCCATCGCATGCCAGAAATGCTTCAGGTATTGTTATCCTCTTGTTTGCCGAATCGTCGAGGGTCCTTTCAAGCCACTGTGTGGATGCTGTGATAGCCGGATTCATCGCCGTCACGATTATAAATCTTGAAAGCGACGACATTCTTTCGCTTCGCATGGGGTTTCTTTTATAAGCCATGGCAGAAGAACCGATCTGACTTTTTTCAAAGGGCTCTTCCATCTCCTTGAGGCCCTGTAATATCCTCAGATCATTGCTGAATTTATAGGCGCTCTGTGCTATCTGCGACAGAACATTGAGTATTTTACTGTCTATTTTTCTCGGGTATGTCTGGCCGGTAACATAGAATGAAGTCTCGAATCCCATCTTTTCCGTTACCAATTTATCAAGTTTTTTAACTTTGGCGCTGTCGTTATCGAATAAATCCATAAAGCTTGCCTGAGTGCCGGTAGTACCCTTTACGCCGAGAAATTTCATGTGGTCTTTTTCAAAATCCAACAGTTCGATATCCATGAGAAGGTCCTGTATCCAGAGGCATGCCCTTTTACCTACGGTCGTAAGCTGCGCAGGCTGCAGATGCGTAAAGGCAAGGGTCGGCAGATCCTTGTATTTGACTGCAAATTTGCTTAAGCTATAGACTACGTTCACGGCTTTTTTCTTTATCAGGTTCAGTGCTTCTCTCATCAATAAAAGATCGGTATTATCGCCGACATAGCAGCTTGTGGCGCCAAGATGTATGATAGGTTTTGCCTTGGGGCACTGCACCCCATATGCATATACATGCGACATGACGTCATGCCTGGTTTCTTTTTCCCTTTTTTCAGCGACTTCATAGTTTATATCGTCCTGAAATTTTTTCATTTCATTTATCTGTTCGTCCGTAATATTCAAACCCAATTCCTTTTCAGCTTCGGCAAGAGCAATCCATAATTTCCTCCACGTTTTAAATTTCCTGTCGGCGGAAAAGATCTCGCTCATTTCCCTGCCCGCATATCTTACAATAAGCGGGTTTTCATATATTTCGTGCATACATTTCATCTCCCTATTCTCTTATCTGGCCGTTTCCATAAATAATATACTTTACGGAAGTCAATTCCCTTAACCCCATAGGCCCCCTTGCATGGAGCTTTTGAGTGCTTATCCCTATTTCGGCTCCCAAACCGAATTCATTTCCGTCGGTAAATCTGGTGGATGCGTTTACATAAACGGCAGCCGAATCAACTTCGGATAAAAATCTTTGTGAATTTAAATAGTTTTCTGTAACGATGACATCCGAATGTTTTGTACCATATTTGTTTATATGTTCTATTGCTTCATCTATACTATCAACTATTTTTACGGCCATGATATAATCAAGATATTCCTTATACCAGTCATTTTCATCAGCAAGTATGACATCACTGCAAATACTTTTTACTTTTTCGCATCCCCTGACTTCAACTCCATTGGATCTTAAACTTTTTATTACTCTTGGAACAAATATTTGCGCTATATCCTTATGGACAAGAAGTTTCTCTGCGGCATTGCATACTCCCGGCCTGCTTACCTTCGCATTTATGACGATTCTTTCTGCCATATCCATATCACAGTACTTATCGACATATATATGGCAGTTGCCGGTTCCAGTCTCAATTACAGGCACCGTGGCGTTTTCAACCGTGGATTTTATAAGGCCTGCTCCTCCCCTAGGGATAAGAACATCGATGTAACCGTTGAGTTTCATAAATTTATTTACAGTATCCCTCGATGTATCTTCTATGATTGATATGCAGTCTTCCGGCAGAGATGATCGGGTTAGTGCCTTTCGCAATGACTTTACGATAGCTATGTTCGAGTTTATGGCATCGCTTCCGCCTTTTAAAAATGCAGCGTTTCCTGATTTTATGCATAATGCCGCCGCATCAACTGTAACATTAGGTCTCGATTCATATATTATCCCGATTACTCCAAGGGGCACTCTCATCCGTCCTATAAGCAGGCCGTTGGGCATTTTATTCATTGATAATATTTCACCAACAGGATCTTTTAGCGATATTATCTGTCTCAGGCTTTCCAGCATAGCATTAAATCTTTTTTCATTTAATTCAAGCCTGTCGATGAGTACGCTTCTCATACCACTTGCTTTCGCACATTTAACATCTTCTTTATTTTGCGACAGTATATATTCCTTATCTTCCTTAAGCGCCCTTATCATATTTGCAATACAGGTATTTTTATCTTTTGTTGAAGCCTTCGCAATTTCTTTTGATGCATTTTTTGCACCATTGGCTTTTATTATTATATCCTCCATATCAACTATCCTCCCTCGAAAATATAGTACCTACTTGTTTACCTGAAATAATATCATATATGTTTTCGATCCTGCGACCGTTTGCAATCACCATAGTAATGTTATTATCGAACATTATTTGGGCTGCATTTATTTTGGTTTTCATTCCTCCCGTACCAAAGGCAGAGTTCGTTCCCTTTGAAATAAGCCTTATAGTATCGTCAATATGGGTTACCCGCTCTATCAGCTTTGCGCCTTCAAGATTCGGATCCCTGTCATATAAACCGTTTATATCGGATAAAATAATCAATAAATCAGCATCTATTATTTTTGCGACATATGCGGATAAAACATCATTATCTCCGAATTTAATCTCGTCTGTTGCAACTGTGTCGTTTTCATTCACTATAGGTATTATTCCAAGTTTTAGCAGTGTATTGAACGTATTCTTTGCATTTGCATTCCTGTCATCATAAAAAATATCTTCTTTTGTCAATAATATCTGAGCTATTGCCTTTCCGTATTCGGAAAACATTTTTTCATATATATGTACCAGTAAACCCTGGCCTATAGCTGCCATCGCCTGCTTTGCAGCAATATCCTCCGGCTTCTTCTTTAGACCTGTTTTTGTCATTCCTGTAGCTATTGCTCCGGAAGTCACGAGTACCACTTCTATACCTCTGTTTGCGATATCCGATAATACCATTGATAGTTTATCGATTATCCGCAAATCCAATTTTCCTGTTGAATGAGTGATTGTTGATGTCCCAACTTTTACGACAATACGATTATAAAGCATGAAGATCCTCCTGTTTTTTAATAGCCAAGTTTAGTTATTACAAATAATATTATACAGCATTTTATAGATAAAAAAGAGGTACACTTTTCAATATACTGATCAAGTGTACCTTTAATCTGTAGAAACTATTTGCGATACATGGATAAATGGACTCTAAAATTATCTCGGTTGTACTATCAGTTTTATTGCTGTTCTTTCTTCACCATCTATTTGAATATCCGTAAAAGCAGGTATACAAACGAGATCCAATCCTCCTGGAGCGACAAACCCTCTTGCAATAGCAATTGCTTTTACGGCCTGATTGATCGCCCCTGCACCTATCGCCTGCATCTCTGCTCCTCCCCTTTCTCTGATAACTCCTGCCAATGCACCCGCAACAGAATTTGGATTTGATTTTGCTGAAACTTTTAATACATCCATAATTAAAACCCCTCCGTCATTATTTGTAATCTCACTGATAGACCTATATACTACCTATTTCTACACGAGTAAATGATATCCTCTTTTTTATTAAAATATTTTTAATATTTTAATATTAGTGTAAATTCGGCATTAAGATGTAGGTTCAAGCATAAAAATCCAAAAATAATAATAGGCAGACACTATATAATGCTGTGTTATCTGCCTATTATCATCGATTATTATCTAATTATTTTCATTTTTATTATGCTGAATTCTAATTTAATTTAATCAGCATAGGAAATTACTTTGCATATTCTATTGCTCTTGTCTCCCTTATAACATTAACCTTTATTTGCCCGGGATATTCAAGTTCATTTTCAACCTTTTTGACAATATCTCTTGCCATCTGAACTGCCTCTGCATCGCCTATTGATTCCGGTTTAACCATGATTCTGATCTCTCTACCTGCTTGTATTGCATATGATTTTTCGACACCTTCAAACGAATTAGCTATAGCCTCTAATTTTTCCAGCCTTTTTATATATGCTTCAAGGGTTTCCCTTCTTGCTCCAGGCCTTGCAGCAGAGATTGCATCTGCAGCCTGTACCAAAACGGCCTCGACAGTTTGAGGCTCAACATCATTATGATGAGCCAATATAGCATGTGTAACGTTTTGTGACTCATGATATTTCTTCGCAATATCAGCCCCTATTACAGCATGGGGACCTTCTACTTCATGATCTACCGCTTTACCTATGTCATGTAAAAGACCGGCCCGTTTTGAAAGCAGTACGTCTGCTCCAAGTTCTGCAGCCATTAAGCCGGCAAGGTGTGAAACCTCTATGGAATGTCTAAGTACATTTTGTCCATAACTTGTTCTGTATTTCAACCTTCCCAATAGCTTTACCAATTCAGGATGCAGACCATGGACACCTGTTTCAAATGTCGCCTGTTCTCCTTCTTCTTTAATATCATTGTCAACTTCTTTTTTTGCTTTTTCAACCATTTCTTCAATTCTTGCAGGATGGATTCTTCCATCGGTTATAAGCTTTTCAAGCGCTATTCTTGCAACTTCTCTTCTTATAGGATCAAATCCGGATAATATTACGGCCTCCGGCGTATCGTCTATAATCAAGTCGATACCTGTCAATGTTTCCAATGTCCTTATGTTTCTGCCTTCTCTTCCTATTATCCTGCCTTTCATTTCATCATTTGGAAGTGCAACAACGGATACTGTAGTTTCAGCAACATGGTCTGCAGCACACCTTTGTATTGCGCAAGATATTATTTCTCTTGCCCTTTTGTCTGCTTCCTCTTTTGCTTTAGTTTCGATATCCTTTATCATCATAGCAGCTTCGTGCTTAATATCCTTTTTAACATCATTCAATAATAACTCTTTTGCTTCTTCTGAGGTCAAACCAGAAAGTTTTTCAAGCTCGGCAACTCTTTTTTTGTATAATTCTGAAATTTCATTTTTCAGCACCTGAACATCTTCCTGTTTCTTGTTCAAGTCATTTTCTTTTCTTTCTGCAGCATCTACTTTTTTGTCAAGGGTCTCTTCTCTTATTAGAAGCCTTCTTTCAAGCCTTTGAAGCTCAGACCTTCTTTCTCTTGTCTCCCTGTCAAGTTCACTTCTTAATTTATGAACTTCTTCCTTTGCTTCAAGAATCGATTCTCTTTTTTTAGATTCAGCTTCTTTTTCGGCATCAGCAATTATCTTTTTTGCTGCCTCTTCTGCATTTGATATCTTTCCTTCAGAAATATATCTTCTTACAAAATACCCTGTGAAAAAAGTCGCTATACCAATTACTACATAGCTTACAATTCTTAAAAGTATATCATAACACCTCCTTACTTCATTAATTAAAGGGACATTCCTCTTCCTGAGAATTAAATTCAGAATATTTTTAAGGATGTCCCCAAAACAAATAATCACAAAATATAAAACCGAGATGCACCCCGGTTTTAACTAAAACTCCAGGCAAATCAATTAATGTTTTCAGTAATGGCAAAAAATACTAACATATTAACCAGTATTTGTTTCAATTTTATATCTTTTTTAAATTTATGTCAAGTTAATATAATGCCGTTTTGGAGGTACGTATTTTAAGTTAAAGAATATTATTTTCAATAACCTGGACGTATTCCGGCATCATTTAAACGGTTGTCAAAAATCATCTTTATTATATTTTAAGCAGGCATCCACCGCTTTTATCGAAGTATCATAATCAAAGCCCTTGCCTACCAAATATCTGTATGTCTTTTGTATGAATTTTTTATCATTTGCATCGGCATTTGAACTCTTCATTCTTTTTTTAGCCAATGCTATTGCCGCCTCCAGATCAATATTATCGGCTTCAGCCATGACCTGCGATATTATATTCCGTTTTATGCCCTTATTTGCAAGTTTCCAGGCGATCTTTCTTATGCTTGAATGCTTTAATTTTTGTTCTTCACTTAATATTTCCTTTGCATACCTCAAATCATTAATATAGTCAAAATCCTTAAGCTTCAATATGACTTTTTCGATAGTTCTTTTATCATATTTTAACTCTTTCAGCTTATTATATATTTCACTCTCGCTTCTATCTCCGTACTCAAGATACTTTAGGACCCTATCAAATGCCGATTTGGACTGGCATTTTAAAATTATTTCATTTAAATGTTCTTCATCGATGCATTCATTTTCTTTTATACCCAGCTTGATTATCTGCTCATAGTCAGTACTGAAGCTGAATTCATAATCCACATAAACATCGCACTTATTGTTTTTTTTGTTTACTATTGATGTAATTATCATAAATGCCACCTTGCACCTCTCATGACCAAACTCAGGAGTGTTCAAACCTATATTTATAAAAAAGCCCTCAATCAAGAGGACTTTTTATTATTTTGCAGATGCTTCTTTACTGTTATCCTGTGCGGGAGTGCCATCAAGACTTATTACCTTTAGATTATATTTATCCCTGATTTTCTTCTCTATTTCATTTGAAACCTTCACATTGTCAGTTAAATACTGCTTTGCATTTTCCCTGCCCTGGCCTAACCGCGTATTGCCGTAAGAGAACCATGCGCCGCTTTTTTGTATGATATCATTTGCAACGGCTGTATCGAGCAAACAACCGCTCCTTGAAATACCAGTACCATACATGATATCGAATTCTGCCTGCTTGAATGGAGGGGCGACTTTGTTTTTTACTACTTTCACTCTCGTCCTGTTACCTATGATGCTGTCCCCCTGCTTTATATTATCTATTCTCCTTACATCAAGCCTTACGGATGCATAAAACTTCAACGCTCTTCCTCCTGGAGTCGTTTCGGGGTTTCCAAACATGACTCCGACTTTCTCACGCAGTTGATTTATGAATATCGTAACGCATTTTGACCTGCTGATAGCTCCCGCAAGTTTCCTTAAAGCCTGTGACATCAGACGTGCTTGAAGGCCAACATGTGAGTCGCCCATTTCTCCTTCTATTTCTGCCCTTGGAACCAGGGCTGCTACGGAATCAATTACAATCACATCTACAGCATTGGATCTTACAAGAGCTTCGGTAATTTCGAGCGCCTGCTCGCCCGTATCCGGTTGGGATACGACAAGGTTGTCGGTATCCACTCCCAAATTCTTTGCATAAACAGGATCAAGCGCATGCTCTGCATCTACAAACGCAGATGTGCCTCCCATTTTTTGCGCTTCAGCGATTACGTGGAGCGCAACTGTTGTTTTCCCTGATGATTCCGGTCCGAATATCTCAACTATCCTTCCTCTTGGCAGGCCCCCGACCCCTAATGCAATATCCAGATCCAGCGCACCTGTCGGTATCACGTCGATGTTCAGTTTTGCAGATTCACCAAGCCTCATAATTGAACCCTTCCCAAACTGTTTCTCTATTTGAGTCATAGCTTCTTCAAGAGCTTTAATCTTTTCGTTATTCATTTTATACCTCCTGGATTTAAACTTATTGATAAGGCGCTACGAACAAATGTTCTATATAAATAGTACACTAATTTTTACTCGCGGTCAAATATTGCATATAACAAACTATTAGTAATTCTATCCATAAAGCAAAAAAATAATCAGGCATGATCAAACCCTACTTTTGAAATTTAAACACATTCCTGTTTTTATAGAAATAGTCTATGCCTGATATCAAAGTTATAACAACCGCCAGCCAGATTAAAATTTGATAATAAGGTAAATCTAACAGCGCCCAAATAATCGCAATTATCTGTACGGTAGTTTTTATCTTTCCCCACCAGCTGGCTGCAATTATTACGCCTTCTGCTGCAGCTACGGCTCTAAGACCTGTAACGGCAAACTCCCTGGCAATTATTATAGTTACAAGCCACGCAGGTAGGCTTTTTAATTCTACAAGCGATATTAAAGCCGCCGCAATAAGCAATTTATCTGCTAGAGGATCCATAAACTTGCCCAAGGTCGTTATCTGATTTTTTGTCCTGGCGATATAACCGTCCAACTTGTCCGTTAGTGCTGCAATTATAAATACGATAGTAGCAATTAAAACTCCGTACTTTATTCTCGTAGATATAAGTATTAAAAAAACAGGGACCAGAAATATCCTTAGCAAAGTAAGTCTATTAGCTAAATTCATGCTCAACCACTCCTACAAGGTCGTAATCTAATATGCCAGTAATCTTTACGTCCATAAAATCGCCCTTTTTAATATTATCTATATTATCCTTTACGTATACCAAACCGTCTATATCAGGAGCATCCCCATATGTCCTTCCAATCATACAATCATCCTTTATATCTTCCACTAAAACGCGATAGACTTTTCCGATTTTTTGTTTATTCAAAGACCGCAATATTCCCCTTTGCAGCGTCATAAGCCTCATCTGCCTGGATACTTTTATCTTTTTATCTATTTGATCTTTAAAGTAAAATGCTTCAGTTCCTTCCTCCCTGGAATATATAAAAACACCGACCCTATCAATGCTATATTCTTTCAAGAAATCATAAAGTTCCTTGAACTGTTCTTCTGTTTCCCCAGGGAATCCAGCAATAAGGGATGTTCTTATTATAATCCCAGGTATATTTTTTCTCAGTTTTTCTATAAGTGCCGCTATGCTTTCCCTGCTGCTAGCCCTTCTCATCTTCTTAAGTATTTCATTATTGACATGCTGTATGGGTATATCAAGATATTTGCATACCTTATCGTTATTTTTTATTTCAGCTATTAGATCATCATCAATGTCTTCAGGATAACAATATAGTATTCTTATCCACTGTATCCCGTCTATCTTTGAAATACTGCCGATAAGCCGGGATAAAGATCTTTTCCCATATAAATCAATACCATATTTTGATGTATCCTGAGCCACCAGTATTACTTCTTTAGTGCCGTTTTTTGCAAGATAACGGATCTCATTTAGTATACTTTCGATAGAACGGCTCCTGTAATTGCCTCTGAGCTTTGGTATAATGCAATAACTGCAATTATTATTGCAGCCTTCGGCGATCTTAACATATGCAGTATACTGTGGGGTGGTAAGTATCCTGTTTTTGTTGAAATCGATATTATAATTTATATTATTTATACGTTTAACCCGTTCTTCGTTTTTTAACACAGCTTGTATCAAATTATCTATTTCAAGATAATTTCCCGTACCGATTACAGCATCTATTTCAGGAATTTCCGACAGCAAGTCGTCGGCGTATCTCTCAGCGAGGCATCCTGAAACGATAAGAGCTTTGCATTTTCCTATCTTTTTATTCTCTGCAAGCTCTAAAATTGTATTAATAGATTCTTCTTTTGCGGATTCTATGAAACAGCAGGTATTTACGATTAATATATCAGCGTCCCTTTCATTATTTACTATATTGTATCTTTCGCCGGACAGGATACCAAGCATGATTTCAGAGTCCACTCTGTTTTTATCGCATCCAAGAGATACCATTCCGACATTAAGCTTTAAGCCCACTGATGTCTCTCCTTCCAAAAATCATTAGTTCATGAATTTATATATATAAAGAGTATAATATATATTTTTTTGCATGTCAAAATTAAACAATTACTGGGGTGTATATTTTATATACTTTATACGTATTCCGGTAAACATAATAGCATTTGTATACTTATATACCATTTCCTGGGTAATAGGCTATACCATACTCTTGTATTCCTCTTTAGACACCAAAACCCGCCTTGGTTTGCTTCCCTCATATCCGCTTATGATGCCTCTTTCCTCCATATTGTCTATAAGCCTTGCGGCTCTGTTGTATCCTATCCGGAGCCTTCTTTGAAGCATGGAAATAGACGCCTGCCCGGAATCTATAACTATCTCTATGGCCTTAGGAAGCAGCTCATCAACTTCGCCTGGAGTCTCGGAAGGGCTTTCTATTTCATCAATAATGTCTTCCTTATATTCCGAATCTGATTTTGTTTTAATAAATTTAACTATCTGTTCCACTTCTTTTTCACTTACATATGCTCCCTGTATCCTTACGGGCTTTGATTCTCCTACAGGATAATAAAGCATATCACCCTTTCCAAGAAGTTTTTCGGCACCGGCCATGTCCAGTATAGTCCTTGAATCTATCTGGCTCGATACGGCAAATGATATTCTCGAGGGTATGTTAGCCTTGATAACACCTGTAAGTACGTCGACAGAGGGCCTTTGGGTTGCAACGACGAGATGCATTCCCGCAGCCCTTGCCATCTGTGCAAGCCTGCATATACAGTCTTCAATATCATTCGGCGCGACCATCATTAAATCCGACAACTCGTCTATTATTATAACGATCTTTGGAAGCACCGACTCCGGCGATTCCTTAGCCTTCAGGTCATTAAAACTTTCAATGTTTCTTACATTATTATCTGCAAATAGCTTGTACCTATTCACCATCTCCTGAACTGCCCAGCCTAGAGCCGACGCTGCTTTTTTAGGATCGGTAACAACAGGTATCAATAAATGAGGTATACCGTTATATGTACTCAATTCAACGACTTTTGGATCTATCATAAGCATTCTAACCTTTTTTGGAGAAGATTTATATATCAAACTGGTAATCATGGCATTCACGCAAACGCTCTTTCCGGAGCCCGTAGCACCCGCAATCAGCAGATGAGGCATTTTAGCAAGATCTGAAACGACACAATTTCCAGCTACATCCTTCCCCAATGCAAAAGTCAAAGGAGACTCATGGCCAGCAAATTCTTTAGACTCGATTATTTCCTTTAAATATACTGTATTCATTTCCTTGTTCGGTATCTCGATACCTACCGCCGCTTTTCCGGGTATTGGTGCTTCTATCCTTACGGCGGAAGCAGCAAGGTTTAATGCTATATCATCCGAAAGATTCGCGATTTTGCTTACCCTGACGCCGGGACTTGGCTGCAGCTCATACCTTGTAATAACAGGGCCTCTGCTTACCTGAACGACTCTGGCTTCCACCCCGAAGCTTTCAAGGGTATCTTCAAGGGTCTTTGCATTATTTATAAGCTCCTTTTTGTCATTGACGGATTTGGGAGTATCCGGATCATTTAGTAATGTTAAAGGGGGATAGACATAATCTGCCGTTGATTGTATGCTGCCATTTTTTATTTCATCTACGACATTGTTTTCGCTTGCATTTGAGCCGCTTTCAATCTGTTCTGGCTTTTCTTCCCTTTCAATCTTATCTTTTCCATCTACAATATTTATATCATTTCCACTATCCTGTTTCATATCGGAGGATTTAAAAAAGTCGAGTATTTTTATTTTCTTATTTACTTCATCTATATATTTCATTTTCTCGTTGTCTTCATCTTTATTTTTATCGTTCTTCGTTTTTTTTGCATGGTTTTTGCTTTTAGCTCTTGCATCCTTGATGCTGTCCAGCATGTTGCCGGTCTTATTTTTAATGTCGGATAATATATTATATAACGACATTTTAGTAATCAGCAGGACGTTTATTAATATAAAAGTACATATAAAAATATATGATCCGGCAGTGCCTAACAGTTTAATCGTCAAATATGAAAGTATTTCACCTATACTGCCTCCGCCTATTCCCTTCAAACCATTTTTATATGAACCGGATATTTTATCTATAAATGAAACATTCCCGAATTTTAGAGAATGGTTTATCTCAATCAGGGAAAGGAAAAGTATAAATATCGAACATAGCATATAAAACTTAAATTTCGATTCGTTCTTTTCCCGTTTTATTATGAAGCTGATTCCTGCAAAGAAAATGAAAAACGGTATAAGGTATGCCCCAAAACCCGTTAATCCCTTAATTAGGTTATCAAGAGCCAGGGGTATTATGTTTTTTATATTATAGTATATAACTATGAAAGCATATATAGATAAAGATATCAAAAGCAATCCATATACTTCATAGGGTATTTTTTTATTTTTGCGCTTTTTTCTGCTTTTAATTCTGTCCAAAATATCACCGCCAATAAATAATATCCGTTATCTTTTATATAATATTCTACGCCGTATAAAAAAATCCTTTACGTTAATTTTTTACAGGCAAAATAATTTAATCTGCTCGAATCTGAGCAGATTAAATTATTTTGCCTGTAAACCCCTATGTACTATTTCTGACCTTTCTTATTGTCTTCGATAAGCTGCTTTAGCTTTTTTATCGCATCGCTTAATCCGCCTACCTCATCGATAAGGCCGATATTTACGGCTTGTTTGCCAATAAGTATCGTACCCATATCGTTAAGAAGATCATCCGTCTCTTGCATTAGATCGAGAAGCTTTTTCTTTGTTATATTAGCAGTCCGTTCTATAAATGACAGGATCCGATCCTGCATCTTCCTGAAATATTCGAATGTCTGGGGCGCCCCGATTACAAGCCCGTTCATCCTTATAGGATGGACAGTCATTGCAGCTGTAGGTGAAATAAACGAATAATCGGCAGCGGTTGCAAGGGGTACTCCTATACTGTGTCCTCCTCCTATTACCAGTGAAACTGTAGGCTTGCTCAAACTATTTATCATTTCAGCGATGGCAAGGCCTGCTTCGACATCACCACCGACAGTATTTAAAATTATAAGCAGTCCCTCTATATCTTTGTTCTCCTCTATCTCAACAAGTTGAGGTATAACATGTTCGTATTTTGTCGATTTATTCTGGGGAGGAAGTACGGCATGGCCTTCTATTTGCCCGATTATTGTAAGACATTGTATGTTGCTTTTTATTAAGGATAGATCAGTATTGCCAAGTTCTTTAATATTATTTAACTCTTTGTTCCGGCTGTCGACGTTTTTTTCATCTTGCTTATCGGATTTTACATTGCCTGTATCTGATGACATCAAATCACTTCCAATTATACTGATGAATATATTTTAACCATCATAAAATTTTATATTCAATGGTATAATTGAACCGGCGCATCTATATATAATATACACCCCAAGGCTATAAATACCGATCCATTAATCCGACAGGCCGAACTCCTTATGAAGCGCGTTTATGGATTTTACCGTATCATCGTATTTTACAAGACACCATATGGTGGTATGAGAGTCGGAAGTCTGTAATATATTGATATTATTCCTTTTCATCGCCTTGATTATCCTTGCCATTACCCCAGGTATACCCCTGATTGAGCTTCCTATTACAGATACTTTGCTGCAATTTTCAGTTATTCTGTATTTTATATTGAGTTTGTTTAGTATATGTACAGCCTTCTCGGTGCATTCCTTATCTATTGTAAAAATGCTGTAAGTCGGAAAGATGTTGATAAGATCTATGCTTATCTTATTTTCAGCGAGATTATTAAATACAGTCTCCGTATCGATAGCATCGTTTTCGATGGAAACTTGAGTCCTGTTAGGCATATAAGTAATACCTGTGACCAGATGCTTATTTAAGCCGTCTTTATAGTTATTTGCGATGAACGTGCCCGGAGCATCGGACATGGTATTTTTTATTACAAGAGGTATATTACTCCTCATCGCGAGCTCAACAGCTCTCGGATGTATGACTTTTGCCCCTTCGTCAGCAAACTGGAATACTTCGTTATATGTCATATTGCCTATTACCTTGGCATCCGGTACGATCCTCGGGTCCGCCGTCATTATTCCATCTACATCGGTAAATATTTCTATTTCCTTAGCTTTCAGGGCTTCTCCTAATATGGCAGCCGTGGTATCGCTCCCGCCCCTTCCAAGCGTCGTAATATTGCCTGTCTCGGTAACTCCTTGAAATCCTGCAATAATCGGTATAAAGCCATCGGTCAGATAATTGTATATATTATCGGCGTTAACTTTTATGACAGACGCGCTGCCAAAGCTGTCATCTGTTACGATACCGGCCTGGCCGCCTGTCATGGCGATACATTTTACGCCCCTTGATTTAAGCATCGAATACAATACACATGCCGATATGATTTCGCCGCACGACATAAGCATATCGGTTTCTCTTTTGTCTATGGCCGTATTGGAAGCATCTATAAGGCTTAAAAGCGTATCTGTAGCATAAGGGTCGCCCTTTCTTCCCATCGCTGACACAACTACAACGGGAGAATACCCGTCATTTTTAGCTTGCAGTATTTTTTTTATTACCATTTCCCTGTGATTAACGTTGGAAACTGAAGTCCCGCCGAATTTTTGAATAATTATCTTCAAAGTTTATCATCCACCTAACCTGTATTTAAAATCTTGTTCTCTTCATCCCTTCGTCTATATCAACTATCAGGGTATCCTGTCCAATTTTTCTGATCGCGCTCCAGGGTACTTCAACATGGCCCTTGTTTGCAAAAAGAGAGAAAGAACCCCTTTGTTCAGGAATCAGTAAGGCCTGTATATTACCAGTAGCCTCATCTATCAATAAATCGACATCAGCCACGATACCCAATTTTTCACCGTCGTATAAATTGATTATCTCCTGACCTCCGATTTCACTCAATTTCTTTTTTGTAGGCCTTTCCTCCGGAGTATTGCTGTCAAATTTGAATATCATATCAAAACCCCCACATTATATAAAATAATCTCCTTAAATTATACGTGGAAGGGATTATTTATATACTTATAAGGGTATATAAATTATATGCCTGTGGAGCCAAAACCATTATCCCCTCTTTTGCTCTCGGGGAGGCTGTCCACTTCCTTGATTTTGATATGCTCAACTTTGCTGATAATCATCTGTGCAATCCTATCGCCGCGCTTTATGCAGAAATTGCTTTCTCCGAAATTGATAAGCGCGATATTTATTTCGCCTCTAAAATCAGCATCGATTGTTCCTGGGCTGTTCAACACGGTAATGCCGTATTTAAAGGCTAATCCGCTTCTTGGCCTTATCTGGGCTTCATATCCTTCTGGCATGCAGATCATGATTCCTGTCGGTATGGATTTGAATTTCATGGGTTCAATGCATATTTCATCTTCTATGTTAGCATATAGATCAAGGCCTGCAGCCTCCTCCGACATATAGCCCGGCAGCGGTAAATCCATTGCATTTTCAGTTCTTTTAATCAATAATCTTAAAATATCCAATTTATTGTACCAGTATCCTTTCAAGATCAAAATGTTTATTTAGTTTTCCTACTGCCGCCGCACTTATAATGCCGCGGCCGAATATATTTTTTATAACCCTGTTGACATCGTCTATGTTTATATGATCTATCTTACTAACTATCTCCTTGGGCTCGTAGATTTTATCGGTAAGCAGCTCAGACTTGCCCATACCGAACATTCTACCGCTTATGCTTTCCAATCCTAAAATATAATTGCCCTTAAGCTGCTCTTTGGACTTTTTCAGTTGCTCTTCGTTTATGCCTGTGATTTTCATTTTTTCTATTTCTTCTCTGATAAGTTTAACGACTTCAGCAATATATTTTGGGTTCAGGCCTGCATATATCGAAAAAGCCCCCGTATTTTTATATGATGAGGGATAGGAATATATAGAATATGCCAGCCCTTTTTCTTCTCTTATCACCTGGAAGAGCCTCGAACTTGTTCCCCCACCGAATATATTGTTTATGATAAGCAGAGTATAAAGGTCATCATTGCCTATTTCGATTCCCGGAAGGCCTAAGGATAAATGAATCTGTTCTATATCCTTTGCCTTGTACAATACAGAATTATTCAACTCCGGTTTGTCGTATTGGGGTATTTTACCTTTTCTTTCAAGATTTTTGAATTTCATCTCCAGCATTTTTATGAGATGTTCCCTATCAAAATTACCCGTAACAGAAACGACTGTATTATCAGCCGTATAATAATCCTTCATATATTTTATTATCATTTCTCTGCCGATTGACTTTAATGTATCAAAGGTGCCGAGTATCGGATAACCGATAGATGTATCGGGCCACATTGCCTGGGATAAAAGATCGAGTACAAGGTCCTCAGGGGAATCTTCATACATATTTATCTCTTCTGAGATTACTCCCTTTTCCCTCGTGAGATCCTCATCCTTGAATGTGGAATTCTGCAGCATATCGGAAAGGACATCGATAGCAATATCAATATGTTCATCCAGCACTTTTACGTAAAAACAAGTTGCTTCTTTTCCCGTAAAAGCATTTATCTGGCCTCCGATACCCTCGATATCTTCTGCGATCTTTCTCGCGCTTCTATTGGGAGTTCCCTTGAAAAGCATATGCTCTATAAGGTGAGATATCCCGTTGTTATATTTATTTTCGTTTCTTGAACCATTAGCTATCCATACCCCTATGCTTACGGAATTTACATAAGGAATGTCCTCTGTAACAATTGTTATTCCCGATTTTAGTTTATCCTTTGTATACATTATATCCTCCTGAAGCTTGCAGTAAATCAGCATAACTATAATTATATATAATATTTTTGATTAATACAATATTATTGAAAAATATATGGGTAATATGAGCTTATGTTATTTTGAACAACGAATGAGCATTATGAGAGTTTTAATAAGTTCTTGGATTCTCAAGGCTGCTGGCCTTAGAACTTACAAAACTTGAATCTGGCGAATGAGTGTTCAAAATAGCATAATTCTATTTATTTCTGATTTCAAATTACAATCGGAATATTTAACTGCTTTCCTATCCTGTATTTCATCGGCAATTGAATAATATATATACGCCCTGAGAATATATGCTCTGCGTCTGGCATCTGTATTTTACCGGTTTTGCAATAAAAAAAGGCTTATATTAAAAGCCTTTTTGCTTATCTTTTTCTTGTTTTTCTTTCCTTTCCTTATCCTTAAGCGCATCTCTTCTTGAAAGGTTTATCCTTCCTTGATTGTCTATATCCGTGACTTTAACGAGTATTTCATCACCGATATTTACCACGTCTTCAACCTTGTTTACTCTTCCAAAATCCAGCTTTGATATATGAACAAGCCCTTCCTTGCCCGGAAGAATTTCTACGAATGCGCCGAATGGAACAATCCTGTTCACTTTCCCTAAATAAACTTCTCCAGGCTGCACTTCATGGGTTAATCCATGTATTATCTTTAAAGCCTTTTCACCGGATTTGGCATCCTGTGCGCAAATAAATATCCTTCCATCATCCTGGATATCTATTTTAACGTCCGTATCAGCTATGATCTTGTTTATTATTTTTCCGCCCGGACCTATAACATCCCTTATTTTGTCAGGATCTATAGTGGTTGTAATAATCTTAGGAGCATATTTTGAAAGTTCCTTTCTCGGTTCGCTTATGCATTCGTTCATCTTGCCAAGTATGAATACTCTTCCTTCTCTTGCCCTTTTCAATGTTTCACTTATAACATCGCCTGTAAGGCCGTGTATTTTTGTATCCACCTGTATTGCCGTTATTCCCTTTGCCGTACCTGCAACCTTGAAATCCATGTCTCCGAAGAAATCCTCAGCGCCTTGAATATCCGTAAGTATTTTAAACTCGCTCAAATCATCATTGGATATCATACCCATGGCTACGCCGGCAACAGGAGCTTTAATAGGCACGCCTGCATCCATCAATGACAGTGTGCTTCCACATACACTTGCCTGGGAAGTGGAACCATTTGAACTTAAAACTTCAGAAACGAGACGGATAGTATAAGGAAATTCTGCCTCGCTTGGAATCACAGGCTCCAATGCTCTTTCCGCCAGAGCTCCATGGCCGATCTCTCTTCTTCCCGGCCCTCTTAAAACTCTTACTTCGCCTGTAGAATAAGGCGGAAAATTATAATGATGTATATATCTTTTAAACTCCTCGTTTCCCAACCCCTCAAGCATCTGGGCATCCCCTATGGCACCAAGGGTAGCCACCGTAAGAACCTGAGTCAAGCCTCTCGTGAATAGCCCGGTACCATGGGTCCTTGGAAGCACTCCAACCTCACAACTGATAGGCCTTACCTCGCTAAAGGCCCTTCCGTCTATCCTTTTGTTTTCATTGAGAGCCATTTTTCTCAAAGATTCTTTCATCATGTTATATAAGACTTCATCCATATCGGCTTCCTTTTCAGGAAAAGCCTCTGCAAAATGTTCAAATACGTCTTGCTTCATCTCATCTGTCTTTTGTTCCCTTTGAATCCTATCTTGAATATGCATAACCTCATCTACAGAATCTTTTGCATACTCCCTTACGGCTTTATCTATTTCATCTTCGACATGATGAATTTCCGGAACAATCTTTTCTTTCCCAACCTCACTTACTATATCTTCCTGGAACTTTATTATTGCCTGATCCTTCTCAAATCCGAACATTATTGCCTTATACATCGTATCTTCATCTATTTCCTTTGCACCTGCTTCGATCATAATTACCCTTTCTTTAGTCGAAACTACTGTCAGATGCAGCAGGCTTTTTTCCCTCTCGGCAGCTGTCGGATTTAAAATAAACTGTCCATCTATATATCCTACTACCACCGCGGCTACAGGCCCTTCAAACGGGATATTCGAAATGCTAAGTGCAAGGGATGCGCCATTGATGGCCAATATATCCGGTTCATTGTCGGGATCAACAGACATAACGGTACAGATGACCTGTACGTCGTTTCTATATCCCTTCGGGAAAAGAGGCCTTATTGGCCTATCTATTGCTCTTGCTGAAAGTATAGCCTTCTCCGTAGGCTTACCCTCTCTTTTAACAAATCCACCGGGTATTTTCCCCACTGAATATAACCTTTCCTCGTATTCAATGCTGAGCGGAAAGAAATCGACCCCTTCTCTTGGTTCCTCAGAGGCGTTTGCATTTACCAGAACGGCTGTTTCACCATATTCTACAACAACGGCTCCGTTTGAAAGCATTCCGACTTTTCCTGTTTCCGCTGATAATTTTCTTCCTGCAATTTCTAATTCAAAATTATGTACCAAACATAAAACCTCCCTTCGGTTCTATTATATTTTTCCCAATTGCTATTAAAATTTTCATTAAAAACAACAGAAGAGACGCTAAAATAATAGAGCGGTAATTACCGCTCTTTATGTTATCTTCTAATGTCAAGTTTATCAATAATTGCCCTATATCTTTCGATATTCTTATCTTTTAAGTAATTAAGCAGTCCTCTTCTCTGTCCAACCATTTTCAGCAGCCCTCTTCTTGAATGATGATCCTTTATATTGATCTTTAAATGCTCTGTAAGATGGTTGATCCTTTCTGTCAATAATGCGATCTGCACTTCCGGCGAGCCTGTATCACCATCATGTAATTTGTACTTGTCAATTATTTCTTGCTTTTGGGCCTTATCCAATTTATGTCACCTCCTCATTTACTAAATCGCCATTTACTGTGCAATCGTCGGAGATTCGAATAACACAGCCAATGGTTAATTTCCTGAAACTACATAAATATTATAACAAAACAATTTACCAATGTAAACAAAAATAATTATTCTTCAATATTGATCCAGTTTTATTTGATTAATTTTTAGTTTGGGTTCAAGTTCCTTCCCGAACTTTTCACTGCTTAAATTCTTGTTTCTGCTGACATGCCTGTATTATCGCTAATTATCATTCCATCTTCAAGCCATAAAAATTCTAACGGGATCGCTTTAATCCTGGAACCACTATTCATCCGATATATAAATGTATGGGCATCATGAAATGGCATTACTGCATCTTCAGCAATAGAAATAAACTTTTCAAACCGTTTTGCCCATTTATTATGACGATGTCACCTTTATTGATTTCAAAAGATACGTCGCTGATTCCACCGTTTCCGGAATATCGATACGTGACTCTTTCAAGTTTGACAAGGGGATTCTCAGCGATCGGCATGTCTTCTGAAAGAATAGGCTTTACATTGCCTTTAAACAAACGGTTAATATGATCGTTTCCTGTTGTTACCCGGCTTATCATATTGATGCAGGACCTTTCTTATTTTTTTATGTGGTTTGTTTGCAGTATTAGATTAAATATTTTGATATGTTTTTATTTCCTAAAACTCACGTTGGATACAGTTATATATTTATTGCAGTCATCCCTGTAAATTAAATAAGCGATATTAGATTGAATACTGCTTAATTCTTGATCTGATATATTTTCCAATTGACTTCCACTTATATATACCGATAAATTAACGCCGATAATCTCGGATAAATTATGGCTTTCTTTCCATTAAACATCCCGATTCTTGGATTCAGACAATTTTGCTTCTCGTTCTTTAAAACTTTGCATTGATTGCATAATGTGGAGAGTCACAGGATTTTCACCTGCCTTTCTTATACTATTATATCATCTCCCTGTTAACAGTGACACAAAATTTTGAATGAAAATTAGTTCTATTCAGAATATTTTAATGCGATATCCTTATCATGGCTTATTTGATTTTTAAGTTCAGATATGTTATTAAACTTAATCTCTTCCCTTATCATGTCATAAAAATATAACCTGATATATTTTCCGTAAATATCCGAATCAAAGCCCATTATGTTAGTTTCCACAGATATTTTTTTGTTTCCGAACGTAGGGTTGTATCCTATATTAGTTATGCCTGCCTTAAGAGTACCGTCTATTTCCGTTTTTGTAATGTATACCCCGTTTTTAGGAGCAATCATTCCTTTATCTATATCTATATTTGCAGTCGGAAACCCGAGCAGATGGCCTCTCCTCTTCCCGTGGATAACCCTGCCCTCCATCAGATAATGCCTTCCTAAAAGCTTATTGGCGGTTTTTATATTTCCGTTTTTGATAAGTTCCCTTATCAATGTGCTGCTTACAATCATGCCATCGATAGAAACAGGCTCAACAACTTTAAACCGTATATTTCTTTCTTTGCAAAACTTCATAAGAAAACCGCAATCTCCCCTGCCGTTTTTTCCAAACCTGAAATTGAAGCCTGTAACTATTGTCGATACATTAAACTTTTTTATCAAGATATCATTTATAAAATCCTCAGGCTGCATATTTAAAAAACCCTCGTCAACTTTGGTAAAATACAATATATCTATGCCCAGCCCGCCTATTATGCGCGCTTTTTCAGAATTGGATGTAATAAGCTCCGGGGCTTTACCCTTATTTAAAATTGTCATAGGATGTTTTTCAAATGTAAATACCACGGTTTTCTGGTTTTGCCTGAAAGCCATATCTTTTAAAACTCTTATTAAATTTTGATGCCCGATATGGACACCGTCAAAAAAGCCTAAAGCGCAGGCAGTATGTATATTTGAAAATGCTCTGTCATCAATATCGCCCATTATTATGTTCATGATTATCTCACCTTAAGAAAACTTTTTTTACTTTAACGTGTCCTTCGGCGTCTATGGCTCCTACAGCAGCAAATTTATTGCACCGGTTAAATATGAGGATGATATCTTCTCTTTTTCTCTTTTCATATCTGAGTGCCTCGTTTATATGAAATCCGACGCCATTTTTAACCTTGCAAAATAATGCGTCGTCTATATATACCCTGCTGCAATCAGGAAGGGCGCTTTCCACCGGAAATAATACTGCTTCAACGTTATTTTCATGTACATATTGTTCAAGTTCAAATAATGTCACGGAATTGTCTAAAGTAAAGGGGCCTGTCCGGCATCTCAAAAGAAAAGTCATTATTGCATCGCTTGATAAAAGTTTGCCTATATCGCTGCATAACGTCCTTATATAGGTACCTTTTGAACATGTAACGTCAAAAAGGATATTATTGCCTTCCACATTTATGATATCGATGCTGTATATGAATATCGATCGCGGTGCTCTGTCTATAGTTATTCCGGATCTTGCCAGTTCATATAATTTCTTTCCTTTTACCTTGACTGCTGAAAACATAGGAGGTATCTGTTCTATTTTCCCCCTAAAATTATTAAATGCATCATATATTTTATCCTTATCCTCAGGACTATAGGGTACTTTTTCTATATCCCCATACTTATCCAGTGTATTGCTTTTAAAACCTATGGACATTTCCGTCCTGTAAGTCTTTTTATCATTCATAAGGTATTCGGATATCCGCGTGGCTTTTCCGATGCATACCGGAAGTACCCCTGCAGCACCGGGATCAAGGGTGCCGGTATGTCCGGCCTTTTTAACATTCAATATTTTTTTTACGTAAGATACGACATCCTGAGATGTCATATTGGGGGGTTTTAATATATTGATTATGCCATCCAAATTTTATCATTCCTTTAAAGCTTTAGCCAGTTCGTCGAGAATACTTTTTTTAGCATTCTCAAAATTTCCCTTTATTGTACATCCTGCAGCCCTTATATGTCCGCCGCCTCCGAATTTTTCGCAGACGGATTTGACATCGACATAATTTTTGGACCTCAAGCTTACTTTAAACTCGCCGGCTCCCGTTTCCTTAATAAAAGCAGCGCATTCAACAGATTTTATATCCCTTCCGTAATTAATAAAATCCGTAGTCGATATATTGCTTATATCGATATTGCCTATATCGCTCTTTAAAAGTTTCATAAAAGCTATTCTGCCTCTGTAGTGCAATTCAATGCTTTCCAATGCTTTTCCCAGCAGTTTAATCGAATCATATTCAAAATTTCTGTATATAATGTCATGTATGCCGCTAAAGGCTATGCCTGTTGAAATAAGCTTTCCCGCAATCAGATGCGTCAAGGGCGTGGTATTTGAATACCTGAACCCCCCAGTATCTGTAAGAATAGCAGTATACAGGCAAGCCGCTTCATCCTTTTGTATTTCAGGTTCCATCAGTTTTATGATCTGATATATGAGCTCGCCTGCAGCAGCCGAATTCATATCTACGAAGTTTATATCGGCATAAAGGTCGTTTGTCGCATGATGGTCGATATTTACGGTGATATTTGCTTTAATATCCGCGCATTTCCCTATTCTTTCATAATCTCCCGAATCGATTATAATCAATGCATCATAAGCATTTTTGCCTATCAAGCTGCAGTCTTTAATTGAATCATATCCTGGAAGATATGAGAAAACATCAGGCACCTTGTCGCTGCTGAAAACATCGACATTTTTATTCAAACGCTTCAATACATTATAAAGAGCCAAAGAAGATCCTACGCTGTCACCGTCGGGCATTACATGAAAAGTAATCGCAAAATTGCTCTTTTCCTTAAGTATTTCGGCTATTTTAGCTGCCGTCATTTTGCATCATCACCCGCTTTGTTGGCTTTCTTTATGAGGTTTGAAATATATATGCCGTGTTCTATCGATTTATCAAGCTCAAATATTATTTCAGGCGTATACCTGAGCTTAACCCTTTTGCCCATTTCCCGCCTTATATATCCTGCTGCGCTTTTTAAGCCCGTAATGGTATCGCCTTGCTGTTTTTCATCGCCCAAAACGCTTACATAGATTTTTGCATATCTCAAATCTCTCGTTATGCTTACGGATGTAATGCTTGTAAATTCAGCAACCCTTGGATCGCGAATTTCATCTCTTATAATGCTGCTTACCTCTCTTTTATATTCCTCTGCAATCCTGTCTGTTCTTTCGAATCCCATCAAAATACCACCTTTCCGGTATTTATAATTCTTTTTTTATTTGCTGCATTTCAAATGCTTCTAAAATGTCCCCTTCTTTGATATCATTGAATTTGTCGATATTGAGGCCGCATTCAAAGCCCATGGCTACTTCTTTCACATCATCTTTGAATCTCTTCAATGATGCTAAAGTTCCTTCGTGAACCACTATTCCGTTCCTTATCACTCTTATCTGGCTGCTTCTTGCTATTTTGCCTTCCGTGACATAGCATCCAGCTATGGTACCGATATTTGAAACCTTGAACAGGGCTCTCACTTCGGCCCTTCCAACAACAACTTCCTTATACTCAGGCTCAAGCATTCCCTTCATAGCGGCTTCAACATCATTTATAGCCTCGTATATAATCCTGTAAGTCTTGATATCGACTTTTTCCTTTTCGGCAAGCTCTCTTGCCTTTGTTTCAGGCCTGACACTGAAACCGATGATTACGGCATTCGATGCCGATGCCAAAATGACATCAGATTCGGTTATTGCCCCGACACCTCCATGAATTACCTTTATTTTAACATTTTCATTGGAAAGTTTTAAAAGGGATTGCTCCAATGCTTCGACAGAACCCTGAACATCGGCTTTTATAATAATATCTAATTCTTTAACCTTTCCTTCTTCAATTTGACTGAACAAGTTTTCCAAAGATACTCTATTTGTATCGTTTATCATTTTATTTCTGTTCTCGTCGACTCTTTTTTGAACTATTTGCTTTGCGGCTTTTTCATCACCTATTACATACATTATATCCCCT
Source organism: Clostridiales bacterium (assembly GCA_030016385.1). Classification (NCBI taxonomy): domain Bacteria; kingdom Bacillati; phylum Bacillota; class Clostridia; order Eubacteriales; species Clostridiales bacterium. The sequence goes on from JASEJN010000018.1 coordinate 28,332, forward strand.
GCATCAGGTATTTCATTAAAGCCCAAGACTTCAACAGGTATCGAAGGGCCCGCTTCTCTGACGCTTTTTCCCTTGTCATTGAACATAGCCCTGACTTTTCCATAAGTGAATCCCGCAACCATCGGGTCTCCAACCTTTAATGTACCGTTCTTTACAAGGACGGTAGCAACAGGTCCCCTTCCCTTATCCAGTTTTGATTCAATAACTATACCTTTTGCCGGTCTATTGGGATTTGCTTTTAATTCCTGCATTTCGGCAACAAGGAGTATCATTTCAAGCAGCGTATCGATTCCCTGTTTTGTTTTTGCGGATACAGGAACACATATGGTATCCCCGCCCCAATCTTCTGCAACCAATCCATACTCGGTCAATTCCTGTTTAACTTTATCTGGATTTGCATTGTTTTTATCTATTTTATTAATCGCAACTACTATAGGAACATCAGCGGCTTTTGCGTGGTTTATGGCCTCAACTGTCTGAGGCATTACGCCATCATCGGCAGCTACGACTAAAACAGCTACATCGGTGGCCATTGCTCCTCTGGCTCTCATAGACGTAAAAGCTTCATGACCGGGGGTGTCTAAAAAGGTTATCTTGTTTCCCTTTATATTTACCGTGTATGCTCCAATATGCTGTGTTATGCCTCCTGCTTCAGTGAGTGTGACATGGGTTTTCCTGATGCAATCCAAAAGTGATGTCTTTCCATGATCAACATGGCCCATGATTGTAACTACAGGAGGTCTCATCTTTAAATCTTCAGGTTTATCAGGAACATCATTTATCAATTCTTCTTCTATGTTTTTCTGTTCCTCTTTCTCAACTTTGATATTTAACTTTTCAGCTAATTTTTTTACGACATCAAAATTTATCTCCTGGTTTATAGTAGCCATAATGCCTAATCCAATCAATGTCTTTATTACCTCGGACGGTTGCCTGCCCATTTTTTCAGACAACTCTTTTACTGTAATGGCATCAGGAATCTTTATCGTCTTAGATTTTATGGCTTCTTTCTTTGCTTCCTTATTCACCCTTTCACGGGTGTCATTATCCTTATCCTTATTAAGTTCCTGGCTTTTTCTATCTATTTTCTTCGTCTTTGTATCTCTGCTTTTTATTTTTTGTACTTTTGCAGTCTTTGCTACACCGTCTTCGGCGCTTTCATCGATTATATTTTCTTTAATCTGCTCCTTTTTTTCATCTCTTACCTGAAAATATTCTTTTACTATTTTCTGGGCATCATCGTCTATGACGCTCATATGATTTTTTATATTAAAATTATACTCTTTTAAAATCTCTATTATATCCTTACTAGCTACATTGAGCTGTTTCGCCAGCTCATATATTCTTAATTTAGCCATACTTATTCACCCCCGTAATAATTATCTCAGCATATTTAAAACCACCTTTGACATATTTTCATCATTTATTACGATAACCGATGTTGGCATTTTACCTATGCTGCTGCCTATATCTCCTTTGTTTCCATGGATTATAAAAGGTATGTTATTAGCCTTGCACATATTTACAAATTTGTCCTGCGTGCCATGCGATGCATCTTCTGCAACCAAAACCATTTTCCCTTTCCCCTTTTTTATTTGAATCTCACATGTATTATATCCTGAAGATAAATTCCCTGATTTTTTTATTATACCTAAGAATGAATAAAACTTAGCATCATTCATCAGGTGTTATCTCCTTTCTCAGTTCATTATAAACATCATCGGAGATCGGGCTTTCAAGTGCTCTTTCTATTCTTTTAGCCTTATAGGCCTTTTCAAGGCAGTCAAGGTTATTGCAGATATATGCACCTCTTCCTGATAGTTTGCCCGTAAGGTCGATTTTGATTTCATTAGTATGCGCGGACCGCACGATTCTCAAAAGCTCCTTCTTAGGCTTGGTCTCCTGACAACCCAGGCATTTCCTTAAAGGGACTTTTTTTTTCTTCAACATACAATAACCTCCCTACTCTTTATTGCTCACTTCTTCCTCTTTTTCCTCTACTTCTTCCTTGATCTGCGTCTGACTCTTTATGTGATCTTCCATCCTGTCAGCTTAGCAGCCAGTCTGGCATTTTGCCCTTCTTTTCCGATAGCAAGGGATAATTGATAATCTACAACGACTACCTTTGCAGATTTTTCTTTTTCGTTCAGTGTTACGGATATTACCTTCGCTGGGCTTAAGGAACTTGCGATAAATTCTTCTGGATCCTTGCTCCACTTTATGACATCTATCTTTTCTCCCTTTAATTCATCTACTATGTTTTGGACCCTTGTTCCCCTCTGGCCTATGCAAGCTCCGGTAGGATCGATATTTTCATCGTGAGAGTATACGGCGATTTTCGTCCTTGACCCTGCCTCCCTTGCAATACCTTTTATCTCAACAATACCTTCAAATATTTCCGGCACTTCCTGCTCGAAAAGCCTTTTTACCAGACCTGGATGAGTCCTTGAAACGATAACCTGCGGTCCTTTGTTTGTTTTCTTTACCTCTACTATATAGAGTTTTAACTTGTCACCGAAATTATATTCTTCGCCTGGCATTTGTTCTCCAGGCCCTAAAGAAGCTTCTATTTTTCCGAGATCGATATATACGTTTTGCTTATCCTTCCTTAAAACCGTACCTATTATCAAATCATTTTCCTTATTGGAGAATTCTTCATACAATATACCTCTTTCAGCTTCCCTGATCTTTTGTACGACCACCTGCTTCGCCGTCTGGGCAGCTATCCTGCCGAATTTTCTTGGCGTAACTTCGATATCAACGACATCACCAAGCTTGTATTTATTATCTATTGCCTTTGCATCATTTATATCGATCTCCAAAAGCTTATCGTATACTTCATCCACTACTGTTTTTTGGGCATATACATGTACATCGCCGGTTTCGGGATTTATAGCAGTCTTGACATTCTGGGCCGAACCGAAATTCTTCTTATATGCCGATACAAGTGCGGATTCCAATGCCTCAATCAATACTTCCTGTTTTATATTTTTTTCTCTTGCAAGCTGTGTTATCGCTTCAATAAACTCCCCATTCATAATAATATCCCTCCTTAAAAAATAATTTTGAGTCTGACACTGGAAACTTTATTTTTTTGAAATTCATATATTTTATCATGATCTTCAATTTTTATCAAATCATTTTCAAGGCCTATAAGTTTTCCGTCAAAAATTTTCTTTCCCTGCATCTGTTCGTAAAGCTTTACTTCCACATTCCTGCCCTTGAAGTAGTCAAACTCCCTGTCACTTTTCAGTACTCTTTCGCCAGGGGACTGTACCTCCAAACTATAGCTATTTTCGATAGGATCATCTTCATCCAGTTTATCGCTTACAAGCTTGCTGACGTTTTCACAATCATCTATCGTAACACCGTTTTTACTATCGATCACCAGCCTTAGCACATAATTATTTCCCTCTTTTTTATATTCAACATCTATAAGTACTATGCCAAGCTTATCTGTTATGGGCTTTACAATGTCCTCAATATAACGGTCCATCTTTTTTCTGATCATAATACACCTCAAAATCCTTAATATTACATTATATTTATACTTTCCTATTAAGCGCTTTTTATATACATCCCTTACAATATTAAAGAGTGGGAAAACCCACTCTTATGCTCAACAATCTATTATGCTAAAAATACAGTATAAGTATAACACGAAATTATACGTGTTTCAATACTGAAAAAATAAATCTTGCTGCGACATTCCTGTACTAAAATAAAGTCAGCTGATTTGTTTCGGGCATGCCTTCAAGGCATCCGTGTTTTTTCAGTATTTCTATTACCGTTTTCGATACACCGGCTCTATTTCTTAAGTCTTCTATTGATATATACTTTCCCTTCTTTCTCTCCTCTGTGATGCTTTTTGCCGCTGTTTCACCAAGCCCTTGAAGAGAGTTCAAAGGTGGAAGAAGTCCTTTATCGATTACTAAAAACTTGACGGCATCGGATTTATATATATCTACATGGTAAAATTTCAATCCCCTTTTATACATTTCCAGTGCGATTTCAAGTATTGTAAGAAGACCTTTCTCTTTTTGGGAAGCTTCATTTCCTATATCTTCTATTCTTTTGATATTTTCTTTCACAGATTCCTCACCGTTTACGATTATATCTGCATCGAACTCATCCGCTCTGATCGTAAAATAAGCGGCGTAAAAATATAAAGGCATGTATACTTTAAAATATGCAATCCTTATAGCCATCATGACATATGCGACAGCATGGCCTTTTGGAAACATATATTTGATTTTTTTACATGAACCGATATACCATTCGGGAACACCGCAGTCCTTCATTTCCTGTATGTCCTCATCTCTCAGGCCCTTTCCTTTTCTTACTCTTTCCATTATGGTAAATGCGCTCTTTGGCTTCATACCTTTTTTAAGCAAATAGAGCATGATATCGTCCCTTGTAGATATCACTTCCTTCAGCGTAGCAGTTCCGTTCCTTATAAGCTCCTGCGCATTGTTCAGCCATACATCGGTGCCGTGGGAAAGTCCGCTTATCCTTACGAGATCCGAGAATGTCTTAGGCTTTGTATCGACGAGCATCTGCCTCACGAATTTGGTACCGAATTCAGGTAAACCCAATGTGCCTACCTCGCAGTTAATATCCGAACTCGTTACGCCAAGAGGCTCAGGAGATGTAAATAGCCTAAGCACATTTTTATCCGCCAGAGGAATGGTTGTAGGATTTATGCCGGATAAGTCCTGGAGCATCCTGATTACGGTCGGATCATCATGGCCGAGTATATCCAGTTTTAAAAGCCTGCCGCTTATAGAATGGTAATCGAAATGTGTGGTAATGACATCCGAATTAACATCATCCGCAGGATGCTGTATAGGAGTAAACTGATATATTTCGTTATCCCTGGGAACAACCATAACTCCTCCGGGATGCTGCCCAGTAGTCCTCTTGACGCCGGTGCATCCCTTAGTAAGCCTGTCGATTTCGGCTTGAGGCGCATATATATTTTTATCCTGAAGATAGTTTTTCACAAACCCATATGCAGTCTTATCGGCAATTGTTCCAATTGTACCTGCCCTGAATACGTGTCCCTTTCCGAACAATACTTCCGTATATTTATGTGCGACAGGCTGATATTCGCCTGAAAAATTCAAATCTATATCAGGCTCCTTATCGCCTTCAAAGCCCAAAAATACCTCAAAGGGTATGTCATGGCCATCCTTGTTCATCATTGTACCGCACTTTGGGCACACCTTATCGGGCATATCGGCGCCGCAGCCATATGAACCATCTGTAACAAACTCCGAATGCTTGCATTTCGGGCATACATAATGGGGAGGAAGCGGATTTACCTCTGTAATACCGGACATCGTAGCGACAAATGAAGACCCTACGGATCCTCTTGAACCCACAAGATATCCATCGCTTCTGGATTTTGAAACTAATTTCTGAGCGATCAGATAAAGAACCGCATATCCGTGGCTTATTATAGAATTCAATTCCTTGTCCAGCCTTTTTTGTACTATATCCGGAAAGACCTCGCCATATATTTCATGAGCCCTTTTTAAAACCATGCTTTTAATATCTTCTTCGGCGCCTTCTATTTTGGGAGGGAATGTCTCATCAGGTATGGGAAGTATCGTATCGACCATGTCGGCGATGATATTCGGATTTTTTATTACGACATCATTTGCAATCTTATCGCCAAGGTATGAGAATTCCTCAAGCATTTCATCCGTCGTCTTAAAATATAGCGGTGCCTGCCTGTCGGCATCTTCATAGCCTTGTCCGTGCATCAGAATTTTTCTGAAAACCGCATCATATGAATTTAAAAAATGTACATCCCCTGTTGCCACAACAGGCTTTTTATATTTTATGCCAAGATTTACTATCCTTTTATTTATAGATTTAAGCTCGTCTTCATCTCTTACTTTATTTTCCCTTATCATAAACTCGTTGTTTGCAAGAGGTTGTATCTCCAAATAGTCGTAAAACTTGACTATAGGCAATAGCTCCTCATCCGAGGCGCCTCTTAAAACTTCCCGGTAAAGCAGCCCGGCTTCACATCCCGAACCTATTATCAATCCATCGCGGTACTGATCGAGAACGCTTTTTAATATTCTCGGTTTTCTGTAAAAATATTTGAGGTGTGAAATTGAAATCAATTTATACAGGTTTCTAAGACCCTCGTAATTTTTAACAAGTATAACAGTATGGTAAGTCTGCATTTTCTTGTAATCCTGTTTGCCTGTAAAGATTCTGTTGATATCCGAAATAGTACGAGCTCCCTTTTCCTTCAAAATATCATTGCATTTTAAAAGTATCATACCGGCACATATTGCATCATCGGATGCCCTGTGATGGTTTTCCAGTGTTATGTTAAGATGTTTTGCCACTATATCGAGTTTATATTTTTTAAACTTCGGAAATAGGAGCTTTGAAAGAGTCAAAGTATCGATTACAGGGTTATCTATATGGATACCGATTTTTTCTGCTCTTTTTTTGATAAATCCCATGTCAAATTTAGCATTATGCGCAACTATTACGGCATTGCCTATAAATTTATACAGATCCTTCAGCACTTCGTTTACTTTTCTCTTGCCCTTTACCATATCGTTTTTGATTCCTGTGAGCTCGGTAATATTCTGTGGTATATTTATTTCAGGATCTATAAGTTCGTTGAACTCTTTTGTTATTTTGCCGCCTATTATCTTTGCAGCGCCTATTTCAATTATTTTATCCGTTGATGAGTTCAAGCCGGTAGTTTCAATATCCAATGCCACGTATTCCCCATCAATGTCCATGTCGTTTGCATTAAGTACAATGGGAGCGCTATCATATACGAGGTACGACTCAACGCCATAAATGACTTTAATGTTATTTTTTTTAGCTGCCTGTGCGGCTTCGGGAAAGGCCTGCACTACTCCATGATCGGTTATGGCAATAGCCTTATGCCCCCACGAAGCCGCCTGCGCTATAAGGTCTGATGCGGAGTTTAAACCGTCCATGGCGCTCATCTGAGTATGCAGATGCAGTTCAACCCTTTTTTGGGGCGCAGTGTCCAAACGCTTCGGGGCAGATGTCTCCTGCAAATCCGATGCAAGCATTACAACCTCTCTGGCATATTTATCGAAAGAAGCATCGCCCTTAACCTTTAAGTGAAGTCCTATCTTTATCCTGTCTTTTAGAACAGTACTGTTTTTGTCGCTTGTAAAAACCTTGACTGTAATGGAACTGCCATAATCGGTAATATTAAAGCTTATAATAGTCCTACCGCTTTTTGTTTCTATTATTTTCAAATCGAATATGTCGCCTTCAATGCAAACTTTCCCTGACGACTCGTTTATTGATTTAATGGGAACAGGATCGTCACTTATTCTTTTGCCCAGTATGACAGCTTTTTTTGTATCTTCAGCTTCCCTTTTGGGCGCCGTATTATTATTTTTCCGCGCATCGCTAATTGCCTTGGATATTATCATGTCATCTTCGGTTTTTTTCTTTTTGTAATAATCTTCTACATCGGATTTTTCCTGCATAAGCTGTATTTTTACATTGACTTTCAGATTAAACCTGTTTAATATAAATTCCTCTATCAATTTATCACAGTTTTTGGACAGTAAAAATTCATATCCGAATTTGTTTTCGACCTTAAATATGTACTTGCTGCCGTCTATGCTTCTTGCAGCATTTTTAATCCAGCCGTTTGCAAAAGGTATCTTTTTGGATATATAATCTATTATTTCACCTATGCCGTCATGATCGATTTTATATAGGTCGATACTCTGAGCTGCTTTTTGTGGGTGTGGATATAGTATATTGATATCATAGGCGATTTTATATTTATTTTTTATCATGTTTGCAATCTCATCTGAAATTTTATCATCGATGTTTTTTTCGGTATTTATGTAAACATCCCATCGCCTGCTTTCCAAATTGACTCCTACCTTGGTTATATCCATATCGCTTAATATATCCATGATATCTTTATTCATATTTATGCCGGATAATACATCTATCATCCTCTTGGACATTTTAAACCCTCCAGTAAAGTTCATTTGCCGCGCATTGGGTACATCAAGACTATTCTTCAAATATGAAGAATTCACCCTGCGCATTTTCATAAAAATAGAACAGCAGTCATCTGTTCTATTTTACCATTTACATTTTTTCGATTTGTTCAATAAGTTCATCCACCAGCTTTTCTTCAGGGACTTTTTTTATAATTTTACCGTGTTTGAATATCAAGCCTTCCCCTATGCCGCCTGCTATGCCGATATCGGCCTCTTTGGCCTCTCCAGGCCCATTAACCACACAACCCATTATTGCAACTTTGATGTTTTTATTGATACCCTTAAGTCTTCTTTCGGTTTCTTCTGCAATTTTTATAATGTTTATTTTAGTCCTTCCGCATGTGGGGCAGGATACTATATCTATTCCCTCATTTAAGATGTCAAGGGATTTTAAAATTTGCCTGCCGACATTTACTTCCAATATGGGATCACCTGTCAGAGATACCCTTATGGTATCGCCTATGCCTTCTGCCAGCAATGTTCCGATGCCGATTGCGGACTTGATTGTACCCATTTTAATAGTACCCGCCTCCGTTACTCCAAGGTGGAGGGGATAATCGGTATTTTCGGATATAAGCCTGTATGATTCAATCATCATCGGAACATCCGACGATTTTATAGATATAACTGTATTGAAAAAGTTCAATTTTTCAAGAATATCTATATGCTTTTGGGTGCTTTCGACTAAAGCTTTTGCGCATACCTTCCCATACTTTTGCAAAAGGTCCTTCTCTAAAGAGCCTGAATTGACCCCGATCCTTATAGGAATATTTTTATCTTTTGCCGCATTCACCACCTGTGCGACCCTATCCGCATTTCCTATATTACCCGGATTAATCCTTAATGCATCGACACCGTTTTCAATCGCCGCAATGGCAAGCCTGTAGTCAAAATGTATATCTGCAACGAGGGGTATCGAAATATTTTTTTTAATCGCAGCCACGGCCTTCGCCGCTTCCATGTCGGGGACCGCTACCCTTATTATGTCGCAACCGGCCCTTTCCAATTCTTTTATCTGCTTCACAGTTGCCTTGACATCTTTTGTATCGGTATTTGTCATGGATTGAACCGTAATCTTGCTATCTCCGCCTATATATATATTCCCTATTTTAATTTTTTTCGTTATTTTCCTTGCCATTTTTTCACCAGCTAAAAACCACTGAATTTGAAAATATCTTTGAAAGTTATAAGTATCGTAAGTACCATAAGAAATGCAAATCCTACAAAATTGGCAATGCCAACTTTATCGGCATCCAGTTTCTTTCTGGTAATCCCCTCAATTATCAAAATGATCAGCCATCCTCCGTCAAGAGCCGGAAACGGGATAAGGTTGATAATAGCAAGATTTATGCTCAAAAGCGCTGTAAAGAACAGCAGAGTGCTAAAACCTGCCTTTGCAGCTTCACCCGTATATTTTATTATTCCCACAGGGCCGCTTATATCGTTTACAGATGCTTTGCCCATGACGACACCTTTAAGATATCCACCCATTTGTTTTATAATGGATACCGTGTTTAAATATCCATACTGTATCCCTTCAGGCAGACTGGCCCTCCCGAAATATGGCTCAATCCCTACCATATATGAATTATAATTCTTGTCAAAAACGGGTACGATATGCAAATTTACCGACTTGCCGCCCCTGTTTACCGTTACGTCGAAGGGTTTTCCCTTATTCTGATACATAAACATTCTAAAATCATCGTAAACCAATATCTTTTTGCCGTTTACGTGGGTTATTCTATCTCCTGCCATGATGCCGGCACTTTTAGCCGGATATGTGATGTTTGAACCGCTGAGAGGCTTCGCATAATCCTTGACTACAGGCTTTGCATAACCTGAGAACATGGCTATGCCGGCAAAAATGATTATCGGTATTATTATATTCATTATAGGCCCTGCAGCGATAACGGATATCCTGGCAGGGGTGGATTTGCTGCTGAAGGATTTCGGGTTATCCACCTGTTCATCTTCTCCAAGCATCTTTACAAAACCGCCTATGGGAAATATCCTCCATGAATATTCAGTTTCACCTTTCCCGAATTTTAAAAGCCTTGGTCCCATGCCGAATGAAAATTCATTTACCTTTATACCGGTTAACTTTGCGAGCATAAAATGTCCGAACTCATGGCCTAAAATAAGCAGCCCGAAAACAAATATTACGGCTAATAATGTTGTCATTAGAACACCACCTTATACTTTTTATAAATTTCACTTTTTACACGTCTATCCGTCTCCAATATTTCCTCCAGGGATGGATTATTTATTTTATTATGTTTATCCATCATATTTTCAACTATCCTCGGTATATCTAAAAACCCTATAACATTCTTTAGAAATAAGTTCACACAAGCTTCGTTTGCAGCATTTAAAACCACCGGCATCGTTCCTCCCTCTAATCCGGCATCGTATGCCAACTTCAGACTTCTGAAAGTTTCAATGTCCGGTTCTTCAAATGTCAGGCCTTCATGGATCTCTAAAAGATCAAGCCTTTTCCCTGAGCAAATCAGCCTTTTTGGATATCCGAGGGCATATAGAATCGGGTTTCTCATGTCCGGCGCACCAAGCTGCGCTATTATCGAACCATCCCGATATTCCACCATCGAATGTATTATACTCTGAGGATGGATTATCACATCTATTTTATCAAAACCAATATCAAAAAGCCAATGAGCTTCAATAATCTCAAATCCCTTGTTCATCAGAGTAGCTGAATCAACAGAAATTTTTTTACCCATATTCCATCTTGGATGCTTAATCGCATCCTGCGGACTGACGCTGCTTAGATCCCTTACTTTTCTGCCCCTGAAAGGTCCCCCCGATGCCGTCAATATTATTTTTTCCACTTCATTCAAATTATTTGAAGATTTCAAGCACTGAAATATGGCGCTGTGTTCGCTGTCTACTGGAATGATCTCCGATTTCGACTTTTTTAATACATTTTTAATCAATGCTCCTCCTGCAACAAGTGTTTCTTTATTTGCGAGGGCGATTATTTTATTCTTTTCTATTGCTTTCAGCGTCGGAACAAGCCCTGCAATACCTACCACAGCCGTAAGTACAACATCTGAATCGTCCATCTGTGCAATAGTATTTAATCCTTCAACTCCATAAAAAATTTCAGTTTTAGTGTGACCGAGCATATTTTTAAGTTTTTTTGCGCCTTCATAATCTCCAACCGATACGGCAGACGGATTAAACAGTAGTATTTGCTTATACAGCAAATCGATATTTTTATTTGCACCAAGAGCAACAATCCTGAACTTGTCGCGGTTGTTCTTTATTACATCCAGCGCCTGTGTTCCAATGGAACCTGTAGAACCAAGTATAGATATGTTTTTCATATATTCACCTGCTTTTGATTTATGCTTTCTTCATATATCATTTTAATAATCAATGCAAACAGCGGGCCGAATATGGCACCTAAAAATCCAAAAAATTTAAGACCTATATATATGGACAACAATATTATAAGCGGATGCAAATCAAGCTTACCGCTTATAAATTTCGTCTCGAGCATCTGCCTCGTGATTCCAATTATGATATAGAGGCAAATAAGAGAAACAGCAAAAATGACATCACCACATATTATACTATATAATGCCCACGGAATGAAAATAAGCGCCGGTCCGATTAGAGGCAATATATCGAGTATACCTGAAAATATTCCTATCAGCAGTGCATATTTTACATTTAAAATAAAGAAGCCGGTTATAGTTTGCAGCGTACTTATGACAATCAGCATACACTCGGTTTTTATTATATTGATTATCGATCTATTTATTTTTAATGTTATTTTAAATATATTTTGTGGAACATTCCTTTTAAATATGTCGATTATAATTTTTCTGTCCTTCAAAATAAAAAATGCTGCGGCGGAACTAAATGTTATGTACATGAATATATCAGGCAGTGCCAGTATAGACTTGATTATCCCATCTTTTAATTTAGCTATGGAGTTTATGAAGATATTTATTACTTTCATTGTGTCAATGGCAGTTATATTCTGCCCATCTTCATTAATATGAAAATATTTATTAATCAATACATTGTATTTCTGCAAAAAGTAATTGATCTTTTCATAAAAGTTCGGGATGTCTTTTAATATCGACAGGGTCTCTTTATAAATATTATGAATTAAAAAATAGATAATTGCAAAAAAAATAATGCAAAAAAATAACAATGCTATAGTTATGGAAAATTTGCGGCTTAAAGATAGCTTATCCATGAGGATCTTTATTACAGGCTCTAAAATTATGCTTATGAATACAGCTGTTATGAATGGCGAAAACAGCGGAGCCAGATATTTAAGCAGCAAAAATATTACGATACATAAAATTACAGCTTTAAGCATGGCCTTTATATGCAAATTTAAGTCACCTTATAATATATGCTATATAATAATATACTAAAGGAGCAGCAAAAAGTATGCTATCAAATCTATCGAGAATACCTCCATGTCCCGGCATAATATTGCCATAATCCTTAATCCCTGCATTCCTTTTGATGGCTGAAGCTGCAAGATCGCCTATCTGAGAAATAATACTTCCCGAAATTCCAATTATCAGCAAATCGATAACATGAATATCTATTATATTGTATTTTGCCAATAAAAGCCCATAGATGATACAGCCTACGGTGCTCCCTATAATTCCGCCTATGGAACCTTCCACGGTTTTTTTAGGGCTGATTGCAGGGCATAATTTATTCCTTCCAAAAGCCCTGCCTGTAAAATAAGCGAATGTATCGGACATCCATGCGACAATAAATACAAACCATATCAAATAAACACCTGTATTTTGTATAGCCCTTATGAGGTACAGGTATCTGAACAAAAACGGTAAATATAATACCCCTATTATCGTTACAGCCGAGCTCAAAAAATTATATCTGTTGTTAAAAATGGGAACGGATAATACGATGAGCATGATTATCGCTATAAAAAGCGTCATATAATTGATATTGCCACCAAACAGAGTCAAAAGCAAAAGCACCAATCCGGATACAACTCCAAGGCCAATCATGGGTTTCACACCGGTTTTTCCTGCCGCCGAATAATATTCATATAGGCCTATAATGCTTATCAAGCATAAAGCACAAAAAAATATATATTTGTTTATAATGACAGCCGCAAATAGCAAAGGAAGTGCGATAATAGCAGTGATAACCCTTTTTTTCAGCATTTTATGCCCCTCTTTCAAATTATTTGATTGCACCAAACCTTCTATCTCTTTTCTGATAATCCAAGATGGCTTTATACAGATATTTCTTATTAAAATCAGGCCAGTATATATCGGATTCAGAAAACCATAATTCAGAATATGCACACTGCCAGAGCAAAAAATTGCTTATTCTGTATTCCCCGCTTGGTCTTATTATTAAATCAGGGTCCGGCAGATTTCCCGTATATAAATATTTAGGGAAAGTCCTTTCATCAATATCACGGGCATTTAGTTTGCCATCAGCTATAAGAGCCGCGATCTTTTTAACCGCATTGATTATATCTGCCCGTCCTCCATAATTCAATGCAAGGTTTAAAATAAGCCCGTTATTTTTTCCTGTTGTTTCAATGGCTTTGTCCAATTCTTGCTGGCATATTAAAGGCAGTTTGGAAATATCGCCTATTGTCCTTATAACTACATTGTTTCTGTTTAATTCATCGACTTCGTTTCTCAGATACTGTACCAGCAAACTCATAAGCGTTTTGATTTCGTCAGGGGGCCTTTTCCAATTTTCTGTAGAAAAAGCATATAACGTCAGTACCTTGACGCCTATTTTAGAGCATGCCTTGACTATTTCTCTGATAGTTTCTACGCCGGCCTTATGCCCCATGGCTCTTGGAAGATTTCTTTTCTTTGCCCATCTGCCATTCCCATCCATAATGATAGCTATATGGGCAGGTATATTATTTTTATCTATCTGTTTATACAGATCTATCTCATTCTCAGTTTTATTTTTTTCAAAAAACAAATGCATATTATCACTCCATGGCAGCTATAATTAAGTAAACTTATATATAACTTAGCAATAATCCTGATCCCAAAGCGATCAGGATTATTGCTAAGTTATTCAATGTTTAAAAATAGCCGACGATTAACTTTATCTTCTCTGAATGCTTATCAAGCCTGATAATTCGAACTTCATTCCCTATCCTTTTATTTCCGGGTTCATCATAATTTATTATCTCTATATTTTTATCCAGGATACCTGATTTATTCAATTTTATAATACCGTCATTTAGCCTCAAACCTATAACGTCAGGCAGCATTTATATCTCCATTACCTCTTTTTCTTTCGTTTCAACAGCTTTGTCAATATCCCTTATATACTTATCCGTAAGCTTCTGAATGCTTTCCACTTCATCCCTCTCCTGGTCCTCGGTAATCGTACCATCTTTTTTCATGACTTTTATTTTGTCATTCGATTCGCGCCTGATAGAACGTATGGCAATCCTAGCTTCTTCCCCATGCTTTTTGATTACTTTAACGACGTTTCTTCTGGTCTCTTCGGTGAGCTCCGGTATGGATAGCCTTATTATCTTTCCATCATTCATAGGATTCAATCCAAGATCCGACTTCAATATTTCCTTTTCGATTTCCTTTAGCAATTTAGGATCCCATGGCTGAATAGTAAGCAGACGGGGTTCCGGTGCAGCGATATTAGCAAGCTGGCTTATCGGAGTCAATGCGCCATAATACATCACAGATATTTTTTCAAGTATTGACGGATTTGCCCTTCCCGCTTTTAAAGATGAAAGTTCCTTTTTTAAAGCCACTAATGTTTTCTTCATCTTTTCTTCAGATGCTTTATTCATTTCATCTAACATACATCTCTACCCCCCAATAATACTTTTCGAACCTCTTATGACTTAAAGTCACGATTGTTCTCACCTTATTTTATAAATTACCTACATAAGTACCAATAGCTTCGCCCATCAGAACCTTTATAATATTATCAGGCTTGTCAAGTCCAAATACCAGTATTGGTATATTATTATCCATGCACAAAGATGTCGCTGTGGAATCCATTACACCGAGACCCTTGTCGAGTACATCCATATAACTTAATTTATCATATTTTTTTGCATTCGGATTTATTTGAGGATCAGAGTCGTAAACGCCATCTACTTTTTTGGCGAGCAATATCACTTCGGCCTCGATTTCAGCAGCCCTCAATGCAGCGGTAGTATCGGTTGAAAAAAACGGGTTACCGGTTCCAGCTCCAAATATTACAACACGGCCTTTTTCAAGATGCCTCATGGCTTTACGTCTGATAAATGGCTCCGCAACTTCTCGCATTTCAATTGCAGTCTGAAGTCTGGTAGTGACGTCTATATTTTCGAGGGAATCCTGGAGCGCAAGACCATTTATGACAGTTGCCAGCATACCCATATAATCAGCAGAGGCCCTGTCCATATTATTTCCATTTCGACCGCGCCATATATTTCCACCCCCGACAACTATACCGACTTCAACGCCCAAATGAACTACTTTCTTTATCTGTGATGCAATTTCGTTGACAGTATCAAAATCTATGCCTATGCCTTTTTTGCCTGCCAATGCTTCACCGCTTAATTTTAACATTATCCTTTTATATTTAACCTGCATATATTATTATACCTCCACAGATGTTATTCCTACAATATCCATTTGTATTATGTCTTAAAAAAAGAACACAAAAATATTGTGCTCTTTTTTTAAGTAATCCTTAAGCTTTATTTATTTGAGCCTGAACTTCTGCTGCAAAATCTTCTGCTTTCTTTTCAATGCCCTCGCCTTTTTCAAACCTTACAAACCTTTTTATGCTTATCGGCGCACCCATCTCTTTGGACTTTTGATCTAAATATTCCTTTATAGTTAAATCCTGGTCCCTTATCCAGAGCTGCTCTATCAAGCACACTTCCTTAAAGTATTTCTGCAGCCTTCCATTTACCATCTTTTCGGCGATAGCTTCGCTCTTGCCTGAATTTATTGCCTGCGCTTTATATATTTCTTTCTCTTTCTCTATTACATCGGAAGTTACCTGATCCTTGGTGATATACTGGGGACTTGCGGCTGCAACCTGAAGAGCTATTTCTTTTGCCACATTGTCCAGCCCTTCCGTATTCTTGCATGCTAATTGAACAAGGACACCTATTCTTCCACCGCCGTGTATGTAATCTTTTAAGATTTCATTATCCTCTTTTGCAAACCTCTGAAATCTCCTCAGGTTCATATTTTCACCTAGTTTTGAAATAAGTCCGGTTAGAGCATCCTTTACAGTTCCTTCCCCTTCTGCATATTTTTCATTTAATAGTTCATCGACGTTGCTAGCCTTTGAATATGCAGCTTGTTTTGCTATTCCCTTTGTGAACGATATAAAATCATCATTTTTGGCTACAAAGTCAGTTTCACAATTAACCTCAACAATAGATCCATAAATACCATCAGGCGATAAATATGTTTCAACAAGTCCTTCTGATGCTATCCTCCCGGCTTTCTTGGCAGCAGCAGCCAATCCTTTTTCCCTCAATATTTCTATCGCCTTGTCGATATCACCATTTGCGTCAGTAAGAGCCCTCTTGCAATTCATCATGCCTGCGCCGGTTCTCTCTCTCAGTTTTTTAACCATATCAGCTGTTATCATATATTTCCCTCCAAATATTTTCTATGTTTACATCAAAGCAAAACTATTTTTTATGTTGAACCTTTCATTCCTAAAATCATGAGTGTTCACACATATATTTATAAATTCTATTTGCAAATAATAAGGGTAAGAGTTTTCGGTAAGGGAAAATCCCCCTATGCCTGTGACCCTTACCCCTTTAAATATTATTCAGCAGCAGTTTGTTCTCCCTGTCGACCTTCTAAAACAGCATCAGCTATTTTTGAAGTTATCAATTTAACAGCTCTTATTGCATCATCATTGCCGGGTATTACGTAATCGACCTCATCCGGATCGCAATTTGTATCAACTATTGCAACAATGGGAATACCAAGTATCTTTGCCTCCTGGATAGCATTTCTTTCTTTCCTCGGATCAACTATAAACAACACTCCGGGAAGCCTTTTCATTTCTTTAATACCGCCAAGATTTTTCTGGAGCTTTTCCTTTTCTGCCTTTAGCTTGATTACCTCTTTTTTGGGAAGCAAGTCAAAAGTGCCTTCCTGCTCCATAGTCTCAAGGTTCTTAAGCCTTTCTATTCTTGTCTTTATAGTCTTGAAATTTGTAAGCATGCCACCCAGCCATCTCTGGTTTACATAGAACATATTGCACCTTAAAGCTTCTTCCTGTATGGATTCCTGTGCTTGCTTTTTCGTCCCTACAAACAGCACGTCTTTATCATCGGCAACAACGGATTTTATAAATTCATAAGCCTCTTCAATCTTCTTTACCGTCTTCTGAAGATCAATAATGTATATGCCGTTCCTTTCCGTAAAGATGTACTCAGCCATTTTAGGATTCCATCTTCTTGTTTGATGGCCAAAATGTACCCCTGCTTCAAGCAATTGTTTCATTGAAATAATACTCATTTAATATTCGCCTCCTGGTTTTTTCCTCCGCACCATTCATTTCCTTGAAAGACCAAACAACATGGCACCAACTCAAGGATTATGGGCGTGTGTAATAAATCCACTTTTGTAGTATATCATATTTGCTTTTTTACTTCAACTTTATTTTTGAGGTGCGATTCGCAATATGAGCTTATGTTATTTATATTCAAAGAATATCATCTGTATTATAACCAAATCATCATGGATTAACCGGGACAAAATAAAAAAGCCCTAAAAATTTGTTTGGCTTAGGGCTTACAACACCTATTTGAGCTTTTTTAGCTCTTCCAATAATTTATCGTTTAATATCTTAATATGCGTTCCCTTCATGCCAAGCGAACGAGATTCAATAACTCCTGCGCTTTCGAATTTCCTAAGGGCGTTAACGATGACGGATCTCGTTATTCCTACCTTATCGGCTATTTTGCTTGCGACAAGCAATCCCTCGTTGCCTTTAAGTTCATCAAATATATGTTCAACAGCCTCTAATTCGGAATAAGACAGCGTTCCTATGGCAAGCTGTACAACGGCTCTCTTTCTCTCCTCTTCCTCTGATTCAACGCTTTTTGAACGTATTATTTCCATTCCCAGTATGGTTGCAGCATATTCTGCAAACACTAAATCGTCTTCGTCAAAGGGATCGTTGTATCTTGCGACAACCATAGTCCCCAATCTTTCCCTGTTTCCTACAATAGGTACTACAGTTGAAAATTTATTAGCCTTTGTGCATTTAACATCCTTTACAAAAACGCATTCGCCTTCAACAACAGTATTTGCTTTTGTTTCATCTATATGAAGCAATACATTGTTAAATTCATCAGGGAATTTCATCTCTTTGATAACATTGTCTTGAACTATCTCACATTCAAAACCCTCAGAAAAATTATAACCTAATATTTTGCCTTTCTTGCTTACGATGTAAACATTGCATTTCAATACTTCCGTTAAAATATTGCATATCTCATTAAAAGATACGGGTTCTGTCGCTGATTTTTGTAATATCTTATTTAACATTCTTGTCTTCTCAAGAAGTGTAGCCATTTTTTATTTCCTCCTATCGTTTCTAAATGATATATTTAGATAAATCTTTATTTTTCATGCTTTTTGAAAGCTTATTTATAACATATTCCTTGTTTATGACAAATTCTTTCTGTGAAACTTCAGGAACATCGAAGGATATATCTTCTAAAAGTTTTTCAAGGACGGTATACAGCCTTCTTGCGCCAATATTTTCAGTCTGCTCATTTATATAATAAGCTGTATCTGCTATCTCGTCAACTGCATCATCGCTAAATATAATGTTTACTCCCTCGGTTTTAAGCAGCATCGAATACTGTTTTAACATTGCGTTCTTAGGCTCAGTCAATATCCTTTTAAAATCATCTTTTGTAAGGCTTCCCAGTTCGACTTTTACAGGGAATCTTCCCTGAAGTTCAGGTATAAGATCCGTAACTTTTGATACATGGAAAGCTCCTGCCGAAATAAAAAGCATATGATCTGTCTTTACCGGACCATATTTAGTTATCACGGTGCTTCCTTCAACGATTGGCAGGATATCCCTTTGAACACCCTCTCTTGATACATCCGGACCTGCCGTATAATTTTTACCTGCGATCTTATCTATTTCATCAATAAATACTATACCGTTTTGTTCCGCTCTCTTAATAGCCTCCTCGGTAACATCATCCATATCGATCAGTTTTTGCGCCTCTTCCTGCTTGAATATGCGCCTTGCATTTTCAATCTTGACTTTTTTGTTCTTTTTCTTTTTCGGGAAAATACCTCCGAACATGTCCTGCATATTTACATTCATTTCTTCATTGCCCAGACCAATCATCTCAATCGTAGAATAATTTTTTTCTTCTACTTCGATATCGATATACATATCTTCGATCTCTTTGTTCTTCAGCTTATTTCTTAAATCTTCCCTTTCTATTCTCATCTTCTCACGTTTTTCGATATCGACCGCATCTTTATCTTCATCTTCATTTTCCTGCTTGGGATTAAGGAGAAATTCAAAAGGATTTTTAAAATCGGATGATTTATCTTCAGATGGAAGCAATATATCTATAATTCTTTCTTCAGCAAGAGAAGTTGCTCTATCGGCCACATCATTTATCTTTTCATTTTTTACCATCCTTATGGAATCCTCAACCAGATCCCTTATCATAGACTCGACATCTCTTCCCACATATCCAACCTCGGTAAATTTTGTAGCTTCAACTTTGATAAAAGGCGCTTTTACCAACCTGGCCAATCGCCTTGCTATCTCGGTTTTACCGACCCCTGTCGGACCTATCATCAAGATATTTTTAGGGAGTATGTCATCCTGAAATTCCATGGGGAGCTTGCTTCTTCTGTACCTGTTTCTTAACGCAATTGCAACGCTTTTTTTGGCATCAGCCTGACCTATTATATATTTATCGAGTTCTTCAACGATTTTGCGAGGAGTCAACTCTTCCATTATAACACTCCTTTACAACTCTTCTACGATTATGTTGTCATTTGTAAACACACATATCGAAGAGGCTATCTTCAAGGCCTTCTCAACTATATCCCTAGGTTCCAAACTCGTATTTTCCTTTAAAGCCTTTGCCGCTGCAAGAGCATACATTCCGCCGGATCCGATAGAGGCTATGCCGTCATCCGGATCAATCACCTCGCCGCTTCCCGAGATAATTAAAAGATCATCTGCATCCACGGCAATCATCAAAGCTTCTAACTTGCGTATGGCTTTATCTGACCTCCACTCCTGAGCAAGTTCAACTGCTGCCCTTCTTAGATCGCCGCTATGCTGCTCTAATTTTTCCTCAAATTTTTCAGATAAAGTAAAAGCGTCGGCGACTGCTCCTGCAAAACCAATCAGCACTTTATCCTTATATATGCGTCTAATTTTTTTGGCGGTATGCTTCATTATGGTGTTATCTCCAAATGTTACCTGACCATCGCCTGCAATCGCAGCTTTTTTCCCTATTTTACACGCCGCAATTGTAGTTGCTTTAAACACTCTGCCACCTCCATCCAGCCAATATACAAATAATAAGTTATTATTTATGCTATAATAACATAATATGCAAATTTATACAATGTTAATTATGTTATTATTTATAAAACTTTTTAAAGTTTTCAATGAATTTTCAGAAATTTTAATATTCTTTGTTCTTTTCTCTTTTATTTTTTCGTCAATTTTGGGAATAAGTCCAAAATTGACATTCATCGGCTGAAAATGTTTTACATTTTCATTTGAAATATAAGAAGACAGAGAACCTATGGCAGTGCATTCAGGAAACACTAAAGCTTTTTCACCTGCTATAATGCGGCTCATATTTATTCCAGAAATCAACCCCATGGATGCCGACTCCACATATCCTTCAACTCCTGATATCTGGCCTGCAAACATTATGTTTTTATTATTTTTCAACTGCAGCGTAGGTAAAAGAACCTTGGGAGAATTTATATATGTATTTCTGTGCATCACCCCAAATCTTAAAAATTCCGCATTTTCAAGGCCGGGTATCAATCCGAAAACCCTTTTTTGCTCATTCCATTTCAAATGCGTTTGAAAGCCTACAATATTATATAGTGTACCCGCAGCATTATCCTGACGAAGCTGAACAACGGCATAAGGTCTTTTCCCCGTCTTTGGATCGATTAAACCGACTGGTTTCAAGGGTCCGTATAATAGAGTTTCTTTTCCCCTTTTTGCCATGCTCTCAACGGGCATGCATCCTTCAAATACTATCTGCTTTTCAAAGCTCTTCAACTCAGCCGTTTCTGCATTCACAATTTCGTGCCAGAAGTTCTCATATTCTTCCTTTGACATCGGACAATTCAAATAATCATCTTCGCCCTTACCATACCTCGAAGCTCTGAAAACCTTTGTCTTATCGATTGAATCATAAGTAACTATCGGCGCGGCGGCATCATAAAAATATAAATAATCATTCTCTATAAGTCTCCTTATGGATTGCGACAATTTTTCAGATGTTAAGGGGCCGGTCGCAATGATAGTATATTCGTTTGCGTCTATATTTGTAACTTCACCCCTTATGATATTTATGTTTCTGTTTTCCTGAAGCTCACATGTTATCCCATCGGAAAATTTCTCCCTGTCAACCGCAAGAGCGCCTCCTGCAGGGACTCTATACCTGTCGGCATATCTTATTATTATGGAATCGAGCATGCGCATTTCTTCTTTTAATAGTCCCACTGCATTTTCCAATCGATTGGACCTTAAGGAATTGCTGCATACAAGTTCTGCAAAATAGCCTGTATGGTGGGCGGGCGTATACTTGACCGGCCTCATTTCATAAAGGTCGACTTTTACACCGCGTTTTGCAAGCTGGTATGCAGCTTCGCTTCCTGCAAGCCCGGCACCTATTATTTTTACTTTATTATCCATTATTGCCACCATCCGTACTATTCATAACATCTTTTTTATAATTACAATTTTCATTGATACAGGAAAGTATGCTGCCCTTGCCTTTTGAATATTTTTTTACCATCATGCTTCCGCATTTCGGGCATTTTTCATTTGTCGGTTCATACCATGTCATAAAGTTGCATAATGGATAATTTTTGCATCCATAAAACTTCCTGCCTTTTTTTGTCTTCCTGAGTATCAATTTTCCCCCGCATTTCGGGCAGGGTACATCTAACTCTACAGTATATGGTTTTGTATTTTTACATTCTGGATATCCGGGACATGCAAGAAATTTCCCATAGCGTCCATTTTTTATCACCATGTTTCTCCCGCACTTTTCGCATTTTATATCGGTAACTTCAACCTTTTCTTCAATTTTAATTTTGCTTATCTCATCCTCGGCATGCTTAAGCTCAGGTTGAAAAGATTTATAGAACTCATCGATTACGCTTACCCAGTCTTTCATCCCTTCTTCGATATCATCAAATTGTTTTTCCATATTCGCTGTGAACTCTACGTTTACTATTCTCTTAAAATACTGGCTTACGATATCATTAACTATTTTCCCCAATTCTGTCGGTTTTAAAAATTTCTTCTCTTTTTCCACATAATTTCTTTCAAGTATGGTCGATATTATAGGGGCATAAGTACTTGGCCTTCCTATTCCATTCTCTTCAAGCATTTTAACGAGTGTGGCCTCTGTATAACGCGACGGCGATTGGGTAAAATGCTGCTTTGGCTGTATCTTTTTCTCATCCAGTATTTCATTTTCATGAATGTCAGGTATGTCTGAGCCTTCAGCTTTATCATCTTCATCTATCGAATAAATTATCATAAATCCGGGAAATTTTATTTTGTTTCCGCTTGACTTGAATATATACCCGTTGTTTTCTATATCAACCATAACTGTGTCAAAAACAGCTGCGGTCATCTGGCTTGCAATAAATTTATTCCAGATGAGCTTATATAGTTTATACTGGTCGCTGCTTAAAGAACTCTTTATGGTCTCAGGGCTTCTTTTAGATGATGTGGGGCGTATAGCTTCATGAGCATCCTGAGCATTTTTATTCGTTTTATATATTCTCGGTGAATCAGGTAAATACTTATCATCATAAGAACTGCTTATATATTCTCTTGCTTCTGCAATAGCTTCATTTGCGATTCTTGTAGAGTCAGTTCTCATATATGTTATAAGTCCTAAAGTACCTTCACCTTTAATATCTATGCCTTCGTACAACTGCTGTGCCACTGCCATGGTTTTTTTGGTTGAAAATCCTAATTTTTTATAGGCTTCCTGCTGCAGTGTGCTTGTAATAAAAGGAGGGGAAGGATACTTCTTTTTCTGGCCTCTTTTAACTTTTTTTACAATGAAGTTTCCCTTTTTTACCGTCCCAATAATCTTATCGCATTGCTCCGAATCGGTTAGCTCTATTTTGCCTTTGGCATCTCCATAAAAATTAGCCTCGAATGTTTGAATAGAGTCTTTCTTTGCAAGTGTTACAGAAATAGTCCAGTATTCTTTGGGAACAAAATCGTCAATTTCTTTTTCCCTGTCGCATATAAGCTTAACAGCCACGGATTGCACCCTGCCTGCACTCAATCCCCATTTTACTTTTTTCCACAAAATCGGGCTAATCTGATATCCGACCAGTCTATCCAAAATCCTTCTTGCCTGCTGGGCATTTACCAGATTATTATTGATTGCCCTCGGATGCTTTATAGAATCCTTTATCGCATTTTTAGTTATCTCATGAAATTCGATCCTGCATGGAGTACTTTCATCGATGTTCAATAAATATGAAAGATGCCATGATATAGCTTCCCCCTCTCTGTCGGGGTCTGTGGCAAGCAGCACTTTATCGCTTTTTTTGGCCTGCTTTTTTATGCTCTCAATAAGGCTTCCCTTTCCCCTTATATTGATGTACTTTGGTTTATAATTATTTTCAATATCAACACCCATCTGGCTTTTGGGAAGATCCCTCACATGTCCCATGGAAGCCTGAACAGTATAATTTTTGCCAAGGAATTTGCCTATCGTCTTGGCTTTTGCCGGTGATTCAACTATAACAAGGGTTTGAGTCAACCGCTCCACCTCCAAATAGTTATGTTCAAATATAGTTTATTGCGCTGATTTAAATATCGATGCTAACATAAAATATCTTGAGCATTTATTTAATGGCTGAAATTTGCTTCAATATGCAAAATCAATTTATTTAACGGCATCAATTTATCTTTTATGTATTATACCAAAAAAGGTAAATTTTTAACAGCTTTTGAATCAAACTATTATTGTTAAAATTCAGCTAAATTTGCAAACATATCTGCCGGGAATAATCTTTACCAGGCCTTTTAATTCAAGCATAGTTAAAAGAGAATTTATTTCATTTATTTTAAGAGAGCATCTTTTTGCCAGATCATCTATATACAATGGCGAACACTCTATATTATCCATTAATATTTTCTCTTTTGCCGTAAGCTGACAAGTAATATTATCATTGTTTTGCACCTGATAGTCAACTCCAAGTTCCTCAAGTATGTCGCATATATCAGTTACAGGCTTTGCGCCTTGCTTTATAAGGAAATTTGTACCCTTGCTCATGTTGGAAAATATACTTCCTGGAATCGCATAAACATCTCTTCCCTGCTCCAATGCGAAATCAGCAGTTATGAGTGCTCCGCTTTTTTCACCGGCTTCAACGACCAGCACTCCATCGGACATACCGCTTATTATCCTGTTCCTGGCCGGAAAATTTCCGGAAAGCGGCATGACGCCGGGAGGATATTCAGATACGACAGATCCGTGCTCTATTATTTCATCCATGAGTTTTTTATTTTCAGGCGGATATACTATATCGCAGCCGCATCCGAGGACCGCGCAGGTATAGCCGCCATTCTCTATGGCACCCATATGGGCCTGTGTATCTATTCCCCTTGCCATGCCGCTTATTACACCTATATTGTATTTGCTAAGCATAAACGATAATTTTTTAGCGGCATTTCTTCCGTACATCGTACATCTTCTTGATCCTACGACTGCGACATTTTTCTCATATTTCTCCATATTGCCCCTAACATAAAGGACATATGGCGGATCATATATCTGCTTTAACTTTTCAGGATAACTTTTATCGTCAATCGATATTATCTTTATCCCCTTGGATAGAATATTTTCTATCTCCGATGCTAATTTTTTCTCATTGCGCCTTTCTATTATATTTCTTGCCAGAGTATCAGAAATACCTTCGATTTTTTTAAAATCGGACATTTGTGCATTCCATGCGTTATATACGCTGCCGAAGCATCTTATTATATCTGTTATTCTCCTTGTGCCTATGCCGTCGATTGAGCTTATCCAGTAATAATATAATCTGTTGTGCTAACTGATTATTTAGGGTATTAAGGAATATTATGGTAATCAAGATAATCATAGTATCCCTGTTAAAATGAGTATCTGGTTTAATTATCCAAATACGAGTTCTTTTATCTTTGCTATATCAATGTCTTTACCCATAAGCATATTGATATAATAACAAAGATTGTAAGCTAAAAGCTTGGTTTTTATCCTGGATAAAAGACCCCAATATGACTTTGCTAATACCCTCTCAATATTGAGTTGTCCTGTAAGTTGTGAGGCTGTAGTCTCTATCCTGCGCCTTAGTTTGAAGATAGTCTGTCTTAGTATGGTAGGAAATTGTACCTTGCTATTGTTCTTTTTAACTGGTAAAAGAGTTATTTCTTTTTCATACTCTAACTCTGCAGCAAGTTTATTTCCTATATAGCCTTTATCTCCAATCAAGGTTATCTTACGGTATGAGTCTATAAGTTCCCATACT
>JASEJN010000019.1 GCA_030016385.1 Clostridiales bacterium
CTCTTGATATTTTTCAGGGTAACTTCCACTTTAAGAGGATAAGGGGTGGAACTTAATTTGATAATTGAGTAATATTTTTCAAATATAAAATATGCATCCACTTGGATATATGGCTATTCTAATATTCGCAGTATAGAGGTATAATATATTCAGTACACGCTAGGAGGTCGTTGTAAGATGGGAAAGCCAAGTATGTTCAGCAGTAATTATCACAGGGAAATACGCAGGAGAAGGATAATAAACACGCTGCTTATACTTTTATCGTTACTCGTAATCGGTATGATAGTATTTAATAAGCAGACTATAACATATTTCAACAAGTTTAAGGCGAGTGTAAATACTCCGGTTAAAAGAAATGCAAAACAAATAGAAGGCAGCAAGAACAATACGGGAAAAAACAAACAGGACAGCGCGAAGCCAAAGCCTGCTGAGCAAAAACCTGCAGAACCGGCAAAGAATAATGGCAGCTTTACATTTGCATTTCCCGATAATACGTCAGTTTCTATAGAATATACGCAGGAAAACGATGAAAAAAAGTTTACCGGCATAAGCCAAAATAATAACGGGATAACCTATGACATAAGAGATGATGGAAAAGCCATAACATTTGACTATCCAAAGACCAGCGATATCTGGATATTCAATATCGATGGTTCAAGTAAGAAATTAAACCCGGACTTCTATAAGTCGACGGGAGGAAACGGCAAGATATTCAAAAAGTCTGACATCCTTGAAAGATACAGCAATTATATGTGGGCTGCAAAGCCGAAGTTTTTAAAGGACGGGCGCATATTATACCAGTCATATGTTCCATGGTTTCGTAAAACAAACAACTGCATACTATGGGCTGTAAGTGCCGATGGGACATCAAACAGGATGATCCTGGATACGAAGCAGACCGATCCTGTTACATATTCCGGGTTTACAGATGATGGTAAGCTGATCATCGAAATAAAGGGAACAAAATATGCACTGGATGCAGATAGCAGGAGGAAGGTAAAGATAGACTAGGGGGCATATAATGAAGAAGACAAATATCGCTTTTGCATTTACAATGGTAATCGTGCTGCTGCTTGGCGCTTTATATATAGGCAAATCTGCCGCGGATAGGGAAAAAGGTCAGGCAGGCGGTTACAAGGATGATGGTAAAGAAACAGTTTCCAGCCAGGGAGGCAGCAAGACATTTTTTGGAGAATATAAATACGAGCTGTCCGGTAAAGAAAAAATAATTGTAAATTACATGAAATCCGGGCAGGGTATAAAGATTTTTTCTATAAGCCCTGTTGCCGATAAGAAGAAATACGATATATCGCAGGGAGGCAGTGCGGCAGCCTACAAGACCGATGATGGAGCTATCTGGCTATTGTTTAATGATGGAACATTTAAAAAGATATTAGCCGATAGTTATGGCCGAATAAAATTATCGGATGTCAGAAAAAAATATCCTTCATACATATGGGCTGAAAGCCCGGAATTCATATCTGAAGACAGATTGAGTTTTATTTCAGACCTTCCAGATACGTCTGCAAATCCTAAAAAGTCATTATGGGAGGCAAGTTTGCAGAACGACAGCATAAAAAAAGTATATACCCCGAATTCTGCTTCCTTTAGATATTTAGGAATAAGAGATGACGGGAAAATGCTGGTACTCGACGGGGAGCAAATAGCGGCCGTTGATACTGACAGCGTTTCCGTTGAAAATGTAGATGTATCTCAAAAACATATAATCAGTTTTTCAGATGGAGGCAACAAGATATTATTTGCTAAAATGTTTCAGGACAAGCCGGATTTTGGCAGTCTGTATGTCATGAATGGATACGGGAAGAACATAACAAAGCTTCCGGATATAAAAAATTACACCGCAACGGATATGGGCGCATGGAACGGCGACGGTTTGAAATATGCCCTTGTTGCCAAGCAATCCGGGGGAATCAATGCTGAAATTGTAGTTATAAGTTTCGATGATGATTCCGACGATGTTGATATGAATGGATACAGCCTTAAAGAAAGAAGTGCATTGCCGGATAAAAGCCAGATAGAATGGCTAAACGATGAGACCATATCGATAGATACCGGCAGTGATGTTTTTACGGTTGATCTTCAGTAACAGAACGGATATGCATGATAATAGAGTTATTAAAAAGTCCACCTTGTTTTAATTTCATTTTGTAATGTCGGATGCGGTATTACAAAATAAAGTTATTTTAGGGTGGGCTTTAGCATTTTTTGATGATATTGAATATTATATAAAGAACATATTATTGTTGTTTCAATGGGCGAAAAAGGAGGGGGTAAATACGAGCGGCGCAAAAAGATTTAAGCAATATGATATATCACCTCTTCGGGGGAAGGTACCATCGATATTCATCAATAACTATTTGGACGATCCTCAAAATATAGAACTGTTATCATTTCTTGCAGGGCTTTTTAGATCCTGCGGTGATTTTGACAGGGGAGTCAAGATAAGCGAGGAGATAGTAAATAAAGCGGATTTGAATGAAAATAATCTTAAGGAAATAAGCATTGCAGTGTGGAATTTATATATATTATCAAAGATATATATAGAGCAGGAGAGATTCGATAAGGCTTACAGGGCTCTTGACGCAGCGGAAAAGTACTGGTCGAGGGATCTGATACTTGTCGATATTACGGGGATGAATCAGGTAAGAGATAAAGAAGATTTGTGGCTCAGGCGTGCTTTCGCATACATGATACAGGGAAGAAAGGGCGATTTTGAAAGCATAATAGACAGGGTTATGCTTTCAAGATACGAATTGTATAACAGAGCTTATGAAGTTACGGGCGAAGTGCCGATACAGGACCATTGCCTTCTTGATTGTTTTGAATACTCGAGCTATATGTGCAGGAACATGGAGGATTTAAAGGGTGCGGTTATATTTATAAAGACGGCGCTTAGATATTTGGGGAAAATACCGATGGACAATAATTACCTATCTGGCAAGATATCGGAGAGAAAGGGAGATCTTATGAGTGCGTATACTTATTATCTGAAGTTTTATCTTACAAACAGGGCACAGTGTTTCGGCGGCACCCTTATCTATGGCACCTGTAAAAGCTGCGCATTTTTCGAGACGCAAAACGGCGCCGATGGCATGTGCAGGAGAAACAATATTTCTTCAGAGCAGCATAAAGCATGTTCAAAATATATTCCATTGCCTGTTAAGGCTGAACTTTTATAGAATAAAATTATCCGCCGGTCGTTATAAAGCACGTATATGCTTTCCATTTGAAGAATATTATGGAAAGAGCAATTAACGGAAAGGCTTCAGAGTCTGTTGACTTTAGTTTCAGGATAAGCAAAATCAATGTTTGAACTTAGTTGGGTTTTGATTCTGCCCCGAACAAGTTTACAGACTCTATATACTTCGAGCTTAGCGATTGAAATAATATTCTTCATATAAAAAACATGGACTTCCGTATAAAATTCTGTCAGACATGATAAACTTATAATGGCATTTCGCTATTTCTGTATATTTTTTTCGCCCTTGTTGGTATAATTTAAATTGCCTTGAATAATAGATATCAAAGGAATATTTTCATGTGGAGGAGAATCATGTGAGAAAAATAATAAATGTACTTGTTGTAATTATTTTCATCGTATGTGTTATCTATTATTTCGGTATTGATTTTAACAAGGTATTAAGCGGGCTTAAACCCGGCAATAATTCATCTACGGGGAATGCAGACAAAACAGAAGTCGTCAATAACTCGACAGTGAATATGCCGGCTATAAACACCAGCCTGAATGATATAAAGAAAGTATATGATATACTCTTAAAGTTTATTATAAACCAGAAAAAAGATAAGAGCCTTGTTGAGAGCTTTAAAAACGGGGACCAGAGCTTGAATGGAAGATCTTACATAACCGATAATGCCCTATCTGCAATACTGCTTACAAACGAAAAGGATCAAGCTTGTAAGGATGCGGCATTGGACATACTTAAAAATATTTCCAAGATACAAAACAGCGATGGCTCATGGTATGACTTTTATGATACATCAGGCAAGGTCGCGGTGGTGTCAGGCAAAGAATATAAACAATCGAGTACGGGAAACAATGCGCTTTTATTATATGCTTATTCATACTATAGCATCGCTGCCAAGGATAATCAGTTTATGGACGTTATGAAAAAATCCGCTGGATTTATAAAATCGACATGGGATGGCAAATCCAATATGCTGCCTGAGAATAAGAATACGCAGAAGGGCGTTTATACTGTTAAAAGCAATGCATATTCATATTTCGGGCTTTCCGAATATGCGCTTTCAGCTATATTGGAGGATTACAGCGAATATAAGGATAAAATGTACCTTGCGGGGGAAATAGCCTCGTGGATAGGAAGCTCCCTTAAAAAGGATACATTTATAACAAGCTATGATGGCAAGAATACCGTAAACCTTATCGATCTGGATTCACAGACACTTGGGGCATTGGTGCTCAAGGCGTCTCATCAGGATGCCAGATTAAAATATACATCCAAGGAATATGAAAGCAACCTGGCAAAACTATATAAAAAGCAGGATACGCTCGAGGGATACAAGATTAATGAAGAAGCCAAGAACAGCCTTTATATATGGTGGGAGGGTACGTGCAAGGTGCCTCTTGCCCTCACAAAGTATGGGGACTCAAAGAAATCGATTGATAGTGCATCATACATAAAAAAACTTTTCTCGGACAGCGGCGATACTATAAAGGGAATCCCTTTAAATTCCATGCTGGATAAGGACAAAAAAATAAACAAGACAGAAAGCATTTCATCCTCCGCATGGTTTGGATTAGCTTACCAGTGCATGAATGACAGTACAATCAACAGTATGGTTTTCGGAAATGAAGAAGATACATTTCAGCATGTGAAAAAGCAATAAAAAAGTCAGGCAATGCGCCGTTATAAAATATGTATGCGACAAATCAAAATAAAATCAGCATCATTTTTTAATACAACCGGAAATTAATCCAAAAGAGACGTTTTTTGAATATAAAAAGCGTCTCTTTTGGATTTTTGTCAGAAAGTAATTGCACACATGTAAATATTTTATTGAATATATTGCAGTGAGAAGAGGATTTTATAACAGTTCCGAATTTTATTTCAACATCAGGGGCCGGATTAGATAACTATATTCGATAAGGCCAATTTGATTATGGGAAGGTGGTATCATGGGGGATTACCGCCCTGTTAAATATTTTCCCATGGGATTTTTCAAGGATGCCGATGAACCCGTTATCTGCGGTGATTTTATTGTATTTGTACAGAATATCTATAATGGAACAAGGATTGTAATATATAATATAGTTTCAGGTAAGATGGAAACAGTTGTGATGGAGAATAAATTGTGCTTTAATCTCCATTCCGAAAATAATTGTATAGCGTTTGAGTTCGCAGGTATAAGACATGGAATCGGGGTAATTTTTTTGGATACGCTTGAAACCTTTGAATATACCAATGCAGAACAGGATATATTATTTGGAGGAATATGGAACAAATGCCTTATATACAGGGATGCCCACAATATTTTTTTGCTTCACATGGAAAATAAAAGCAAAGACGCCCTTGCATACTGTCACAATGTCTTGGGGCCTCCGGCCGTGGGATATGGGACATGTGCATGGCTTCAATTATATAAGGAAAAGAGCTGTATCATATTCTATGATATTTTAAAGAATAAAATCCTTGTTCTGTCCTCTCCCGGGTTCATAAATAGAATATGCGCTGTAGGCAGGTATATAGTATACCAGAGCTGCTTCAACAATAAATGCGTAATATATAAATATGATATCGGAAATGGGAGACTGGAAAGCATTTTTGAGAAGTCCGGATGGATTGAACTATATGAAGGCAAGGATGATAAAATCATCTTTACAGTGAGGAAGCAATTTGGGGAGGAATATTTATTCGATTTATGGATATATAATTTAAAAGATGATGAAGCATCAAAAATACTCTCTGATTACAGGAATTTAGTGATACCTGCTGTATCCGATAAAGTTTTGCTGCTGATAGCTGCAAAGGAAAAGGGAGATGATGTTTCATTTATGGAGTATGGACCATGATTAAATTAGCCGGCTGTGCCGGCAAAATTTTTTTTAGCAGGGATATAATATTTTTCAAATAATTTTGATACGGTCTGATTATAAATTGCAATATTAAATAAAATTGGCAACTATCAATAATTATGATATAATTAAATGGTTGCAAACCTGGGCTAAGTTTCACATGTATACATAAGGGAGGATAATATGATGGATGTAAAAATAGAAAAAAAGGACAACAATGTTGTTGAACTCGAAATAACCGTTCCGGCTGAAGAATTTAAGAAGGGCATAAATAAATCATATCGTAAAAATATTGGTAAATTCAATATACCGGGTTTCAGAAAGGGTAAAGCACCAAAGGAATTAGTTGAGAAAATGTACGGCGAAGGGGTATTCTATGAGGATGCTGTAAATTTTGCCATCGATGAGACATATCCCAAAGCTATAGATGAAAACAATGTTGAGCCTGTAGACAGGCCAAATATTGACATAAAGGATATCGGCAAAGACAAGGATCTTGTTTATACGGCAAAGGTTACTGTAAAACCCGAAGTTGAGCTTGGAGAATATAAGGGCATAGAAGTTTCAAAGAAAGAGTACCCCGTCACAGATGATGATATCGACAAGCAGATTGAAAGCATGAGGCAGAAGAATGCAAGGCTCATAACGAAAACCGACGGAACAATTGCCAAGGGTGATATTGCCGTAATAGATTTTGAAGGATCTATAGATGATGAACCTTTTGAAGGTGGAAAGGGCACCAATTACCAGTTGGAGATAGGCAGCGGATCATTTATAGAAGGCTTTGAAGACCAATTGATCGGTAAAAAAGCCGATGAAAAGGTAGATGTGCATGTCAAGTTTCCGGACGATTATCAATCAAAAAAACTTGCAGGCAAGGAAGCCCTTTTTAAAGTGAAAATAAATGAGGTAAAATATAAAGAACTTCCGCAGCTTGATGATGAATTCGCAAAGGATGTTTCAGAGTTTGAAACCCTGGATGAGCTTAAGGCTGATCTTAGAAAAAAGACAAAGGAAAGAAATGATTTAAGAGCAAATAAAGAATTTGAGGACGCAGTCGTAAAAAAGGTTGTGGAAAATGCAAAGGTGGATATACCATCTGTAATGGTTGACAGGGAAATAAATTATATAATGGACGATATAAAATACAGGCTGAGCTATCAGGGGATTACTCTTGAGCAATACGCGTCCTATTTAAATACCACAGTTGACAAGATGAAAGAAGAATACAAGGATATAGCGCATAATAAAGTCAAGACAGCTCTGGTGCTCGAAAAAATAGGCAAGGCTGA
Organism: Clostridiales bacterium; assembly: GCA_030016385.1. Classification (NCBI taxonomy): domain Bacteria; kingdom Bacillati; phylum Bacillota; class Clostridia; order Eubacteriales; species Clostridiales bacterium. The sequence goes on from JASEJN010000019.1 coordinate 7,366, forward strand.
ATCCATAGATGTATCCGATGAGGAAATCGGCAAGGAGATAGAACATCTTGCAAAAGATTATAATCAGGATTTAGAAAAATTTAAGGGCACAATAAAAGATAGGGAGAGAAATATCATAAAAGATGATATAATAACAAGAAAGACGATCAATTATTTGGTTCAAAATGTAAAAAAGGCTGAATAATTTGCTTTGTATAAGAAAATAATATTTAAGTATTTATTAAAAAATGATACAATAAATTTGTAATTGTGCTTTAACCTGAATTAAAATATAAATTATTATTGGAGTTTTTGCTCATGTTGGGGAGGTAATTTTTATGAGTTTAGTTCCGGTTGTAGTTGAACAAACAAATCATGGCGAAAGATCATATGATATATATTCGAGGTTACTGAAGGACAGGATCGTTTTTCTTGGAGAAGAGGTAAATGATGTGACTGCAAGCCTTGTAGTCGCGCAGCTTTTATTTCTTGAAGCGGAAGATCCTGACAAGGATATTTCGTTGTACATCAATAGTCCGGGAGGTTCGATTTCTTCAGGGTTTGCCATATATGACACCATGCAGTATATTAAACCCGATGTTTCCACCATTTGTGTAGGAATGGCTGCTTCTATGGGTGCGTTTTTGCTTGCTGCGGGTGCAAAGGGGAAAAGGCTTGCTCTTCCCAATGCTGAAATAATGATCCATCAGCCATTAGGCGGTATGCAAGGTCAGGCGACCGACATGGCGATACAGGCCGATAGGATTATAAAGATGAAGAAGAAATTAAACAAGATATTAAGTGAAAAGACCGGCCAGCCTCTTGAAAAAATAGAAAAGGATACCGAAAGGGATCATTTCATGTCAGCTGAGGAAGCCACAGCGTATGGCCTGGTAGATAAAGTTATAACCAGTCATTAGTTTATCAGCCTATTAAATAAGCCAAGAGAGGTGAAAAAATGTCCAAATTTGATGACAAGAAACAGCTTAAATGCTCATTTTGCGGCAAAAGCCAGGATCAAGTCAGAAGGCTTATAGCAGGACCTGGAGTATATATCTGCGACGAGTGCATAGAGTTATGTTCTGAGATAATCGCTGAAGAGTTTGAAGAAGATACTGAATTGGATCTTACAGATATACCAAAACCCAGACAGATAAAAGAATACCTTGACCAGTATGTAATAGGCCAGGACAGGGCAAAGATCGCACTTGCTGTTGCAGTTTATAATCATTATAAAAGAATTAATTTATGCGGAAAAGATGAAGACGTAGAACTTCAGAAAAGCAATATACTTCTTCTTGGCCCAACAGGATCAGGCAAAACATTGCTTGCCCAGACCCTTGCAAAGATGTTGAATGTACCTTTTGCAATTGCTGATGCTACTTCTCTTACAGAGGCAGGTTATGTTGGTGAAGATGTTGAGAATATACTGCTTAAATTGATTCAAAATGCTGATTATGATATAGAAAGAGCGGAAAAGGGTATTGTATATATAGATGAAATAGATAAAATCGCCAGAAAATCCGAAAATCCATCTATAACAAGGGATGTATCGGGAGAAGGCGTACAACAGGCGCTTTTAAAGATACTCGAAGGCACGGTAGCCAGTGTGCCGCCTCAAGGCGGAAGAAAGCATCCGCACCAGGAGTTTATTCAAATAGATACTACAAATATACTTTTTATTTGTGGTGGAGCATTTGATGGGATTGAAAAGATAATTGAGAAGAGAACCAGGCAAAGTTCAATGGGATTTGGCGCGAGGATATTGAGTAAAACCGAAAAGGATATAGGCGATATTTTAAAAGATATTCTTCCGGAAGATTTGCTCAAATACGGTTTGATTCCTGAATTCGTGGGTAGGCTGCCTGTTGTCGTGACTTTAGGTTCCCTTGACAAGCAGGCTTTGATGAACATATTGACGGAGCCTAAAAATGCCCTCGTCAAGCAGTATCAAAGATTATTCGAACTCGACAATGTAAAGCTTACGTTTACCCAGGACGCACTTGAGGCTATTGCCGAGCAGGCGATACAGAGAAAGACCGGTGCAAGAGGGTTAAGGGCGATAATCGAGGAATTGATGGTCGATGTCATGTACGACATACCATCGAGAGAGAATATTGAAGAATGTAAAATCACAAAAGATACGGTTTTGAGGATCACGCCTCCTGAGCTCAAGCAATGCGAAGGTGAAAGAAAACCGTTAAAAAGGCCCCTTAAAAAGGCTGGAAAACTTAAAAAAGGTACAGAATCGTCAGTATCATGATATAATTATTAAAAGCAGCATTGATTTGCTGCTTTTAATAATTATATGTGCAGATTGTAAAAGTTTCTCCCCCAATGGGTGCAAATTTTTCAAATAATTTAAATACATACTCCTTCAATAAAAAAGATTATTATGCAGGATAATTAAACCTATCATGCACATAATATGTGTAGGTAATTTCAGAAATCTTATCCAATTGTTCGGATAGATGAAAGGCGTCATTCTGCGAATAAAATTGAAGGAGGGGCTGCACTTGAATAACATATATTTATTAGTAAACTTTTTTTTCGCTGTCGTAATAGGTTTGTACTTTTTAAATTTGTTGAAGACCCAGCAGTCAAACAAGATAACTATTGAAAAAGAAAGTAAAAAGGAAATAGAGAAGTTAAGAAGAATGCGCGAAATATCATTGACCGAACCTCTATCTGAAAAAACAAGGCCATCATCGTTTGACGAAATCATAGGACAGGAAAGGGGAATAAAGGCATTGAAAGCCGCCTTGTGCGGGCCAAATCCACAGCATGTCATAATATATGGCCCTCCAGGTGTCGGTAAAACCGCGGCCGCACGGCTTGTACTTGAAGAAGCCCAAAAGATACCTTATTCACCTTTTAAGTCATATTCTAAATTTGTAGAAATAGATGCAACTACCGTAAGATTCGACGACAGGGGGATTGCAGATCCACTGATAGGTTCTGTTCATGACCCTATCTACCAAGGGGCTGGTCCCATGGGGGTTGCAGGTATACCTCAGCCTAAACCGGGTGCTGTTACTAGGGCTCACGGAGGCATTTTATTTATAGACGAAATTGGAGAGCTTCATCCCATAGAGATGAATAAGCTCCTCAAAGTTATGGAAGATAGGAAAGTATTCCTGGACAGCGTTTATTATAATACGGAAGATCCGAATATGCCTGTACATATTAAAGATATATTTGAAAATGGCCTTCCTGCCGATTTCAGATTGATAGGTGCGACCACACGCAATCCTGAGGATATTTCTCCAGCCATAAGATCCCGCTGCGTGGAAATATTTTTCAGAGCACTCATGCCCGATGAAATAGAGAAAATAGCGAGAAATGCTGCAAAAAAGGGATGCCTGAATATTGAAGAGGAAGGCATAAAAACCATAGCCAGATACGCTTCGAACGGCAGAGAAGCGGTGAATATCATACAGATTGCCGGGGGTATCGCTATAAATGAAAAAAGGACGAATATAACGTCTGAAGATATAGAATGGGTTATAGACAGCGGGCAGTTTAGCCCGAGGCCGGATAAAAAAATAGAGCCGGTTCCGCTTGTAGGATATGTGAACGGCCTCGCCGTATATGGACCCAGCATGGGGATGCTCATTGAAGTAGAGGCTGCGGCTATAAAGGTGGGCGGCAAAAAGGGGAAAATGAATGTAACAGGTATAATTGAAGAGGAAGAGAGCGGAACATACGAAAAAAAGTTTAAAAGAAAGAGCACTGCCAAAGGGTCAGTTGAAAACGTCATAACCGTTATTAGAAAATATCTCGATGCTGATCCTGAAGATTATGACATACACGTAAATTTTCCGGGAGGGATGCCGGTCGATGGGCCTTCAGCGGGAATAACGATAACGACTGCGGTATACAGCGCCATAACCGGAAGGCCTGTGAACAACGAAGTGGCCATGACGGGTGAAATATCCATAAGGGGTAAGGTAAAACCCGTAGGAGGCATTTCAAGTAAAATCGAAGCCGCACGCAAAGCGGGAATAAAAATGGTTATCATTCCAGAGGATAATTATCAGGATAATTTTAAATATATGGATATCAAAATTGTCGGCGTTGAGAATATAAATGAAGTGATAGAACTGGCGCTGATAAAGGAAAAGCCTGCTGCAAAGAATATCAAGATACCTGCGCCGGATTTTGATATCCTGTCCGCAAAAGAAATAAAGTGCAAAGTATAGTGTATTTTAAAAATCTAAATACACCTTGCAAAATGGGAAGATTTTATCTTCCCATTTTAGTTAATTGAAAAGTTGTTTATTAAAGGTTATAATATAAAAAGCTTAAAATTTTCAGCGCAGGAAATGCATAAAGGCTATCCTGCATGAGTTCCAAAAGATTATTGTGAACTTCGATTTGCAATTTGAAATCGGGAATAAATAGAACTAATGTTATTTCGAGCAACGAATGAGTGTTCAAATAACATGAGCTCATATTGCGAATCGAAGCATTATGAAGGAGGAGATTGAATATAAATGGACGATAAAGAAGACATCAAGACTAAAATTATGCCGCTTCTCCCTCTGAGAGGATTATCCATATTTCCGCATATGATTCTGCATTTTGATGTGGGAAGGGAAAAGTCGATACTGTCATTAGAACAGGCGATGGTAAATGAGCAGTTGATTTTCTTAGTGGCTCAGAAAGATGCAAATGTCGATAGTCCGACTGCAGATGATATATATAATGTGGGTACTATTTCACGGATAAAGCAGATACTGAAACTGCCGGGAGATTCAATAAGGGTGCTGGTCGAAGGTATGAGCAGGGCACAACTTATAAAGATTACCAAAGAGGATCCATATTTTGAGGCAGAAGTCGAAGAAAAGCATGATAGTGCCGTCAAGGATAAAGAAGACGAAGCATATATGAGAAAAATAATGGAATCCTTTGAGGAATATGTTAAACTTAGCAACCAGATATCGCCTGAGGTCTTAACGACAATTTCAGATATCGAATCGCCGGGTATGCTTGCAGATGTGATAAGCTCATATATATATTTGAAGCCTTCTCAAAAGCAGGAACTTCTTAATGCTTTTGAACCCAAGGAAAGGCTTGCTAAACTTTATGGAATGCTTATAAATGAACTTGATATATTAAACATTGAAAGAAAGATAGGAATAAAGGTAAAAAAACAGATAGACAAGGTACAGAAGGAATACTATCTTAGAGAGCAGCTTAAAGCGATACAGGAAGAATTAGGCGATAAGGATGGGATCCAGGCGGAGATAAGCCGTTATAAGAAAAAAATGGAGAAGGCGAAACTACCCAAGGAAGTAAAAAATAAGATGTCATTAGAGCTTGACAGACTAGAAAAGATGGGCCTTATGTCTGCAGAAAGCGGAGTTATAAGGACATATCTCGACTGGGTGCTCAGCTTGCCATGGAACAAGGAGACAAAAGATAATTTAGACATAAAAAATGCCAGAAAAGTTTTGGAATCCGAGCATTATGGGTTAAAGGATGTTAAGGAAAGGATAATAGAATACCTTGCGATAAGAAAGCTGAATAAAAACATGAAGGGACCAATACTTTGCCTTATCGGACCTCCAGGTGTCGGGAAAACATCTATTGTAAGATCCATAGCAAAAGCGTTAAACAGGAATTTCGTAAGGATGTCTCTTGGCGGCATAAAAGATGAATCAGAGATAAGGGGACATAGAAAAACATATGTGGGTGCCATTCCCGGCAGAATAATATACGGCATGAGGCAGGCAGGATCGAAAAATCCCGTTTTCCTTTTCGATGAAATAGATAAAATGAGCAATGATTTCAGAGGAGACCCTGCAGATGCGATGCTTGAAGTGCTCGATCCTGAACAGAACAATACCTTCAGGGATAATTATTTAGAGCTTCCTTTCGATCTTTCAAAAGTAATGTTCATTACAACTGCAAACAGCGCGGATACTATACCGAGGCCTTTGTATGACAGGATGGAAGTCATATATGTCCAAGGATACACGGAAGAGGAAAAATTAAAGATTGCACAAAAGCATTTACTTCCAAGGATCCTTAAAGAACATGGGATAAGTGAAGAGAGTTTTGAGATAACAGAACAGGCTTTAAGGAATATCATAAATGAATATACTAGGGAATCAGGAGTAAGAAGCCTGGAGAGGAATCTGGCAGCAGTATGCCGTAAAGCCGCTACCATGATTGCCGAAGAGAAGAAGCGAGAGATAAAAATAAATCCAAGAAATTTAGCTAAATTTTTAGGACAGCCTAAATTCAGATATGAAATTTCAGATAGGAAAAATCATATAGGGGTGGTAACGGGTTTGGCATGGACAGCATACGGCGGGGATACCCTCCCGGTCGAGGTAGTAGCTATGCCCGGAACCGGAAAGCTTGAATTGACGGGGCAGCTTGGAGATGTAATGAAAGAATCTGCAAAAACAGGTTACAGTTATGTAAGGGCGCATGCCGAAAAATATGGCATAGATAAAGAATTCTATAAAAACAAGGATGTTCATATACATGTACCTGAGGGGGCTGTGCCAAAAGATGGACCTTCAGCAGGAGTCACTATGGTTACGGCAATGGTATCGGCATTGTCGAATACTTATGTACGGGGCGACATTGCAATGACGGGAGAAATTACATTAACAGGCAGGGTACTCCCAATCGGAGGCCTGAGGGAGAAATCGCTTGCCGCAAGACGTTCCGGCATCACGACGATAATAATACCACAGGATAATGAAAGCGATATAAAAGAAATACCTAAAAACATAAGAAAAAAAATAGAATTTATAACTGCGGACAATATAAATGTGTATTTGCAAAATGCTCTTATAAAGGGGAATAGTACAGATGCTAATAAAGAAAGCTGAGCATGAAATAACGGCTGTGTCTGCCAAACAGTATCCGCTTGGGAATATGCCCGAAATAGCGTTTGTCGGACGTTCTAATGTCGGAAAATCGTCGCTTATAAATACGATGGCTAGCAGGAAAAAGCTCGCGAGGATCAGCTCCGAACCTGGCAAGACGCGGGTTATAAACTTTTACAATATAAATGACTCCTTGTACTTTGTAGATTTGCCGGGTTACGGCTTCGCAAAGGTATCAAGGAGCGAAAGGCAAAAATGGGGCAGGATGATCGAGGAATATCTATATAAAAGTAAAAATCTGATCGACGTAGTGCTGCTGCTGGATATAAGGCGTATACCCACAGATGACGATAAGATTATGTACAACTGGATTAAAACATATAACCGCCGTGTTACGCTTGTAATTACCAAAATAGATAAAATTGCTAAAAGCAAGTACTTAAAACAGGTATCGATGATAAAAGATACATTGAATGTATCTGATGATGACGCACTTATCTTGTTTTCATCGCTTACGCGCTATGGCAGAGATGAGTTATGGCGGAATTTTGATGAATTGATAAGCATGAAGGTGGAACATTCTTGAAAATTTGTATCAGAGGCAGGTATAAATTATGAATTTAATTAAATATATAGGCGAGTTTCTAATTATTGCGATAGTCGCTTTGCCTCCTTTTTTGTACTTATATAAGTATACCCTTGACAATATAGATAACTTGTTTGTAAAGATAGCAATTTATGCGGTATACTGGGCGGGTACGCTGCTTTTATCAAATGTCATGCCGGCTCTGGCAGTTTTATTTATATTACGGGATTCCCAAAGACGCGCCGACAGAGGCATTGAGGAAGGATCGATGCGGTTTTTCGCAGGAGATAAATGGAGGTTTTCATGGTCCTCTTTTGCCAAGGCTGCTATTTGCGGAATATTTATAAAATATGCCGTAACCGTTGTCAATTATTTGTTCATATTGGTTTTGCAAAAATATGGTGTTGCCCTTAAAAATCAGGAAGTGATAAATGAGTTCCTGAAATCCAGTGTCGTATCCAGCATACTTTATTTTATAATGATCGTATTCTGCGCTCCAATAGTTGAAGAGTTCGTATTCAGATACTGGCTGTATGACAGTGTGCTAAAAAGATGGACAGGAAGAATTATATCCGCCGTTATAACAAGCATACTCTTTATGGCGGCACACTATAATTTGCAAGGTTCAATTGCATTTTTCCTTATCGGAATGATCAATTGCTATTTGTATGAAAAATATGGCTACTGGGCAGCGGTTGCCAACCATTTTATGTTTAATTTTACAAGCGCCGCCATGTTGGTAGCCGTAAAGATATTCGGTATCCCGCTATCGTGATAACATGCCATGTCTGACATAGGATGAAATTCAATCGATCCAAATTCGGACCGATTATTTTTTTTGCTTATTTATAATTGAGTAAGGGTTTATATAGATTATTTGAAGGATATGTACCCATTGAGTAACTTATTCGAGATTCAGTAAATAGTATATAGTATAATCAGGTAACATAGAAAATAATAAATCGGATGCCGTTTGTAACATAATAGAGACGGCTACATAGTATAAAATTAGAAAGATACATAGCGCCTTGAATAGGAGGTAGCAAGCATGAACTTAGGAGGGTTGTTCTCTGGTTTTGGCAATAGCACTGATGGAATATTCGGTAAGAACAGCAGAACTTTAATTATAATACTTATAATAATTATTGTTATATTTGGTTTTGGATTTGGAAGAGGGATATTTGGGATAGGAAGAACCGGCGGTGGTTTTGCCGGAGGTTACCAGGGCTATGGAACATATCCCCCGAATGCAATGCCATTTGGAGGACTGTCCGAATATGGGCTTTATGATCCTGAAAGAGGTTCAAAGAGAAGAAAACATAAACACGGCCACAGCAGGTATGGAAAATTCGGCGGTAGCGGATTAGGTCTTGAATACGGTTACGGCTATGGGTATGGAACTCCGGGATATGGCGGCTATGGAGGATATGGGCTGTATCCGGGATATGGCAGAGGCCGCGGCGGACTTTTTGGGAACGATTGGTTTTTTATAATAGCTGTGATAGCATTGCTGTTCCTCCTTGGTGAAGACAATACCAAGACTGAGACTGCTAATAATGATATAAATATATAAAAGAATCCTTATTCAACATAACAAAATAAAAAATATTTCCAATGCCCAGTAAAGGAGGGGGGAGATTTATGTCAAAGCATCATCGCCATAAAGAATGCTGCTATCCGATGGCCTATGGTTACGGAGGATATCCTGTAGGAAGCTACAAGGCATGTACAGGAACAAATACCGGAATCCAGTGGATATATGCGCTGCTCATTCTTATAGTAATAGTTCTCCAATTCGGTAAAGACAGGAGCTCGCTTGTCAATCCAGTAACAAAACTATGTGAAGACGATGGGACAGCAGCCGTTGTAGATGGATTAAAAAGGCCTCAGTTGATCGATAACAGTATATTATTCATCATCATAGTATTCCTGCTCGTAATTTGTTCAGGGTGCTTGGGGAGTGGCAGCTATAGCTGCAGAGGAGGCTACGGCTACTAATAATAAACTTGCAGGATGGATATAACGTGCCTCCATATCCATCCTGTACATATTTTCATATGCAGGGAGGGGGGAATGTATGAATAGATACAGGAATATGCGTCCGATGGCACAGGCAGATGGCAATTACAATTCCGGAAATCCTAACGGGCAGCAGCCTAACATGAATAATTTTGGCCAGTTATTCAATAACATGAATCTGGGCCAAATTATGGGTCAATTGTCGCAAATGATGGGAGGCCCTCCACCTGGTGGTTTCCAAGGCGGTCCTCAGGCACCCTATAGACCGGCACCACCAAGAGATCCGAGACTTCAGATACTCCAAGCTATGAAACCATTTTTAAACAGAAGAAGGGGTGCGATGATAGATGGAATAAGCCAGCTTTACTCGATAGCGAAAATAATAAGGGGTACTATAAAATAAATAATAAGCTTCAGCATCGCTGAAGCTTATTATTTATTTTTCTTCAGGGACATCTTCAGGCTCAGAAGTTATGGCGTCGTTATTATCAACAGGTTCGTCGACAAGTTCATCGGTATTTTCATCCTGGCTGTATGAATCTTTAATCATTATGCATTTGCCCTGAAATTCTGCCCCATCCTGTATTATAATGTTTTTTGCTTCGATATCGCCGTATAATTTTCCGCTTGAAGTCAGTTCAAGGGAGCCGCTGCAGTGAATATTGCCCTCTACCTTTCCGGCTATAACAACTTTTTCAGAGTTTATGCTTCCCTTTATATAACCTTCTTCTCCTACAATAACATTGCCATTTACAGAAAGCTCACCGCCTATGGTGCCATCTATTCTGACAATACCTTCTGCCTTCAGTTTTCCCTCGAATTTTGAACAGGGACCTATTATAGTCGTCTCCGAGTTTTTTATGTTATCCATTTCAGAAGCTGACTGTGCATTCTTCCTGCTTGTGAACATAAAAACCACACCTCCGATTAATATATTGTACTCAGCATAATTGACTGATGCATGAGTTACTCAAGGTCGCATATTTTTTATACGCATCCTTCCATATGAATATATTACGAAGCAGTGCAAATTATAACGACAGACGGAATTTATAACCTTGTCTTATTTTTATACCAGTATATCGAGAACAAAACACCCGATATAATAAGCGGAAGGTTATATGACAAGAACAGCAATGCCAGAAGTACATAATTCACTCCTTCGGCATATATGGCATAAAGAACCAAAAGAGAGTCGATTATAAGCAATAATGCCCCCAAAAGGTTGAACTTCAAAGCTATGAGTGAGAATAGAATAGGCAGCCCTCCAATTACAGCAACCGATTCAAAAAGCATAGTGCTGTCATTTTTGAAATAGATGCCTAAAAGTCCGCCTGTAAGATAAAGTATACTTGGCGTCAAACTCAATGTTAATCCGTATTTTTTAAAATCCAGGAAATATTTCAAAATGAATTCCTCCATATTATTTGTCCATAAACATTATACGGATAATCTGTGCATGTTTTCAATATGTAAATATATTTATTTCAAAATTTTTTTAAAATATGTATAAAATTTATCTTATAGGTAGATAATAGAAATAAACTATTTTTAATAGTTTAAACCCCCCATCCCCAGGATGCCAAACGGCATCCCAATTTTTTTAAGTTGGTATTTTTAGCAGTAATTGTACTTGAATGGAGCTTGATATATGAGACGGCGTGTAAAACGGCATAAGCACATACGGGTTTTATTTTTTTTGTGTGCTGTATTATTTATTTTTTTTGCGAGCATAATGCTCGGAGGTTTTTTCGCACATAGAATCATAAAGCCTATAAATGAAAATGACAATCTGCTTTCAAATATGAAAAGCAGCGGAATTGCCGGAGACGATATAATTTTGCCTGACGATGATTTGGCATTTCTCGTAGTGTTTGCAGATGAATTCATATCGGCGGAACACCTGAAAAGCACGGAAAAGCTTGCCAACATCACTTCACCTAATTATTATCCTGCTCTGATGGCGGATATTGCAAATATTAAGAAGGCTGCTGTGACAATAGATAAAATAAATTTCTTAAAGATAGAGCGGAAATATGTGAAAATAGAAGTGACTTATACTACAAATAGCGGAAAGTACTCGGAGAAAATATATATAAAACAGATTGATGATTCATGGAAGATAGATGGAGTTGAAAGATAAGGCAATATGCAATATAAAAGACATGAATAAATGAAGTGAGAATTGATAATAATATCAATTGCTTTGCTAACTTCAGGATAGGGTGGAATCATATGAGAGTAGGCATACCTCAGGGACTTTTATATTATTGGTACTATCCATTATGGAAGTCTTTTTTTGAGGAACTGGGCTGCGAAGTGGTAACAAGCGGGAATACAAATAAAAAGATACTGGATATGGGTGTTAAAAGCTGCGTCGATGAGGCATGTGTCCCTGTAAAAATATATCATGGGCATGTTCAGTCTCTAATTGAAAAAGTGGATTATATATTTGTACCTAGGATTATGAGCATATGTAAAAATGAATATATATGTCCGAAATTCTGCGGACTTCCGGAGATGATAAAATATTCGGTTCCGGGGATTGAAAATATTATCGATACGACCGTCAATTTGAGAAGTTCTGAAAAAGGCGGCATAAAGGCAGCTATCGAAACGGGACTGATATTTACAGGGAATAAAGGCAAAATATATGACGCATATGAAAATGCGCTTAATAAGCAGCACATATTTATGAAAAGGCTTGAGCAGGGCTGCAGCTTTGAGGATGCCGTTAAAGGTAAAACTAGGGTACAGGATATCGACAGGGACTATATAGCAGTGCTCGGGCATCCCTATAATATATACGACAGCTTTATCAACATGGATATAATAAAAAAAATAAACAGCGAAGGTTATGGGGTTGTAACAACGGATATGCTCGATGAAGATAGAATAAATAAATTTGCTGGAACTATTCCCAAAAGGCATTTCTGGACCCTTGGAAGAAAAATACTCGGAGCAGGTTTGAGCTTCATAGAATATATGGATGTTGCAGGTGTCATATACCTTTCTTCTTTTGGATGCGGTATAGATTCACTTGTTGAAGATTACATCTCAAGATATATAAAAAGGGATGGAAGACTTCCATATATAAAACTCGTACTGGATGAACATACGGGAGAGGCCGGTATGGTCACAAGATTAGAGGCGTTTCTCGATATGATAAAATGGAGGAAAAAAGATGAAAGCAACATTTCCGCACATGGGAGGCACATATGTAGCTGCGAAAGGCTTTCTTGAAGATCTGGGAGTCGATGTAGTAATACCTCCCCTTTGCAATAAAAAAACGCTTGAAATCGGTACGAAATATTCGCCTGAAACAGCTTGTTTACCTTTGAAAATAAACATAGGGAACTATGCCCAAAGCATAGAGGAAGGTGCCGATACGATAATAATAACAGGCAGCTGCGGGCCATGCAGGTTTGGATACTATGGCATAATCGAAAAGGAAATATTAAAGGATATGGGCTACGATGTGGATATAATAGTCCTCGATCCTCCTGCGGAAGACATCAACGGATTTTTGGGGAAGGTAAAAAAAATAACTAACGGCAAATCGGCCGTTAAAGTTTTAAATTCTCTGTACAGGGCTTATATCGCAGCGAAAGAGCTGGACAGAATGGATAAGATGATGTTTGCCATAAGGCCGAGGGAAATTAAAAGGGGAGATGTAAAGATGATATACAATGAGTATATCTCAAAAACATCGGAAGCCTATGGAACAAGGGAAATAATAGATCTGATCAGGCAAACACAGGGAAAACTTAAAGAAGTCCATATAAATGAAAAGATTAAGCCGTTAAAAATAGGCATAGTTGGAGAGATATATACCGTTATAGAACCATTTGTCAACCTTTATATAGAAGAAAAACTGGGCAATATGGGTGTGCAGGTTGATAGGTCCATGACTGTAAGCAAATGGATCGAAACGCATATATTTTCAAAGTTGGCAGGGATCAATAAGGAATGGAGGATAAATGCCGCTGCCAAGCCATACCTTAAAATGCTGATAGGAGGTCATGCAAGGCAGTGTATAGGGAATACCGTTTTATATGCAAAAGACGGCTACGATGGCGTAATACAGCTTCTGCCGTTTTCATGCATGCCTGAAATAGTCGCAAGCAGCATATTGCCTGCCGTATCCAAAAATGAAAAGATACCTTATATGACACTGGTGGTAGATGAATTGACAGGTGAATCAGGATATCTCACAAGGCTCGAAGCTTTTGTAGACATGCTTAAAAGAAGAAAAGAGGTTTTGAACTTATGAATTATTATCTTGGAGTAGATGTAGGATCTGTCAGTACGGATCTGGCCGTTATAGACGAGAATGAAAATATAGTCGAAAAGCTATACTTAAAGACAGCAGGCCGACCTATCGACGCCATAAAGGAAGGCATGTCGATGTTAAAGGGTAAATTGGGGAATATAACTATATGCGGAGTAGGCACGACCGGAAGCGGAAGGCAGTTGGCCGATGTGATGATAGGTTCCGATATTGTTAAAAATGAGATAACTTCCCATGCGATAGCGGCTCTAAAATATTATCCGGATGCTAAAACGGTATTTGAAATAGGCGGTCAGGATTCCAAAATTATAATATTGAGAGATGGAATCGTAGTCGACTTTGCGATGAATACCGTCTGCGCCGCAGGAACAGGATCGTTTCTCGACAGGCAGGCTTCAAGGCTTAATATACCCATCGAGGACTTTGGAGGCAAGGCTGTAGAATCTGTAAACCCTGTCAGGATTGCCGGAAGGTGTGCCGTATTTGCCGAATCAGATATGATACATAAGCAACAGCTTGGCTATAGTGAAGAGGACATAATAAGCGGATTGTGTGATGCCCTTGTCAGGAATTATTTAAGTAATGTGGGAAAAGGCAAGGAAATACTTGAACCTGTTGTTTTCCAGGGAGGCGTTGCCGCCAATATAGGCATGAAAAAGGCATTTGAAAAGGAACTGGGATTTGAAATATACATACCTGAATATTATGATGTGATGGGAGCCATAGGTGCTGCGATTATCGCAAAATCAGCGGTAAAGAATAACAAAACAACAAGATTCTATGGATTTGACCTTACTGATTATACTTACGATACTAAAAGCTTTGAATGCAGCGGATGCCCCAACATGTGCGAAATAGCCGAGATACTTATAAACGGAAAAGTAGGTGCGATATGGGGTGGAAGGTGCGGAAAATGGCAGCTAAACGAATATGCGGCAAAACAAGCGTAACTGTAAAGCCGCCATTAAATCACGGCAATTTTAACAAATCCATGCCACAGGCTATTTACTCCTTTGAAAACTTAATGCTGTTGATTTTAAAATCACCGGTTTTGCTATCTTCAATTTTTGTTTCAATTTCGGCGATACAGTTTTCCACTTTTAATTGAGAGTCATATCTTCTGAATATCATGTACCTTATCTTCCACAGCTCCGAAACCTTATCTTTTTTATCCGTCATCAAACTCTGGCCGATATAGTCTTGAAGCTGCATGCTGACTATATTGCTACTGAATGTTTTAATATAGTCCATGTTTTTGCTATTTTGTATCCATTCTTTTGTGAAGGATGAATTTATAATATCCCCGTATGAATTCTTTTGCCCGAATGGATTGCTCATATACTTAATGACATTTTCTATTTTATCATACCCTTTTAATCCAGTTTTCAATGTTATATCAGCTTTCTTGTATGAATTTCCAAGCCATGAAAATGTCAAAAGCTTTTTCCCAACACTGCCGTCTTCTGCTGTTATTTCGGGTATCATGTCATCACCTATATCCGATATGTATATGCCATTGTAAGTTCCTGCAAATACCGTCTCATATGTTTTACCGTTCCATCTGAATATATAGAGGGGCAGAGAGTTTGCAGATTTTGATGCCTGGGTTATTATTTCAGGAATATTATCCGTATTTATATCGGCAATAGTGATCAAAAGGGGCCACCAGGTCAAATACGGGCCTACTGTTTTATACTTTGAGCCGTATGGAAGTGAAAATTTTTTATGATTATCGTTTGTTATCTCGAGCAGGTATTCCTTTTTCCCTTCATCTATACTTATATCTATGGTATCTTTTTTGCCGTTTCCATCAGTGTCAGCATATAAGGTCCGGTAACTTTTGACTGTACTGCTTAAAGCAGTAATTGAGCTTTCTTTAAGCTCCGGCAGCCTTATAATCGAATAAAATAAAAGAATGTTTATGATTATAAAAAATGTGGATATGATTGCATAGCTTATCTTTCTGTATGATAAAAAGATCATTTTCATACTGCTGATACCTTCACTGATAAAAAATTTCCCTGGTAATAAATATATGTCGCTATTTTGTAAATAATATCAAACATGTCAATTTATCAATATCAGGGTATATAAAATATATAACCCAGTATCAGTTTTAGCTTTTAAAAGAATGCTGGAAATACTATAATTATAAAAGATACCTATTTGGAATATTTAAAAATTTATGACTGTATTCGGGAATTTAATAGAAAAGGGTGATAATGTGGTAAGGAAGAGGATATTTATATTGCTGATTTTAATGGCCCTTGTTTTTTCGTCATGCGCTAAGAAAATTAAAAAAGATACGGATCAAAAAACTGCAAGCCCTGTCACACTGGTATTTGCAACATTTTTAGATGATGGAGAGCAGGTTGAAGCATACAGGGATATAATAAAAAATTTTGAGGATAAGAATAAAGACATAAAAGTTGATTTGGTGTTTGGCGGGACAGGCTATTACCAGAAGATAAGCGATGCTTTTGTAAACAATAAAAAGGTTGATATTGTCGGGCTTAAAAGGAATAAAATGATAGAATATGCCAAGATGGGATATATTAAAGATTTAACCCAATGGGTAGATAAAAATGATTTTAAAGACAAATATTATGGTGTCAATTTAGGATACGGGAAGCTAAATGCTAAATATTATGGAATAGGAGATCTTCCATATACTAATGAATGGTTTTACAATGTTGACCTGTTTGAAAAATATGGCATAGGTCAGCCTGGGACTCTCGATGAGTTTATTGATACATGCAAAACATTAAAAAAATATGTTAAAGATCCAATAGCCGCGGGGACAAAGGACCCCTGGGTTGCAAATATATTATTCGGGATGATATCAGTTCAAACCGTAAATACAGATGAACTTTCAAATGCATTTGCCGACAACGACAGGGAGGCTTTTTTATCATTGAGTGGCGCTCAAGATGCCGTAAATACTTACTATGACTTAAAAAAGGCAGGTTCTGCAAATTACAAGGCAAATAATTATGATTATTCGACCTCTGTTGACAATTTTGTAAACGGAAAAGCGGCTATATTTCCCATGGGCTCCTGGGCCATCGATAAAATAGAAAAAGTAAAATCTCAGGAATTTAAATATGATGTATTTGAAAATGCAATAAACTTTGCACAAAATCCCATTTCGAAGGTAGCTGCAACAGCAGTTCAGGTTATCACAGTAAATCAGAAAACAAAACACATAAATGAAGTTATGAAGTTTATGGATTTTCTATTCAGCGAAGAATCGCAGAGCATATTCGCAGAAAAAAATGGAATTTCGGGATTGAAAACTGTTAATAAGGCTGATACACCTGTAAAGAAAAATATAATAGATCATCTAAATCAGACAGATGAGAATTCGACTATGTATATAGATAATATATCGGATGCGATGATGAACGTTACGGCAGACAGATTGAGCCAGATGATGTCGGGAAAAATTAAGATCGAGGACACATGGAATATAATCGCTCAGGAATCATCTGTAAAATAGTTTAATCCATATTGGATTAAACTATTTTACCATAAAGAAAACGCATGGCAGAAACCATGCGTTTTCTTATTTCTCAAAAAAGTGTTCCTCAAGCATATATGCAAGGGTATGATAAACAGGAAGATAATATTCCTGAACAGCAGGTGAGAGAAATGCAGGCATCTTCATTATCACATCGCAATAATCAGTTATCCTGCCGCTGGACTCTCCTGTTATGGAAATTACGTGCATTCCCTTTGCCTTTGCGGTTAATATAGCATTAAATATGTTCTTGGAGTTACCTGATGCACTGAATGTAAATAATAGATCATTTTCCTTGCCTAAACCGTATACTTGTTGTGCAAATACGAGATCAGGATCGAACTTGTTAATATAAGCTGTGCCGTATGCAGTCAGAAAAGCAATTGAAATAGCCGGTAGCGCACCCTGAAGCCTGGATGCTATATATTTTCCGTCTTCACCAAATTTATCAAATTTGGCTTTTTCCTCCGGACTAATTTCCCTCCTCTTAATAAAGCTCTTTATAAGCTCTCCTATAAAGTGTTCTGAATCTGCTGCAGACCCACCATTTCCACAAACAAGCATTTTACCGCCTGAGCTAAATACTTCTACCATAACATTAAAAGCTCTTTCAATATCTTGCTCACAACCCTTTAGCGAGGGGTATCTATTTATTAGGTCTTCAAGATAATATCGTGCTTTGTCTTTCACTTTTCTCCCTCCTTATAATATTAGGGGAAAAATCACAAGTTACATAATATATAACCCCTAATTGTTTACAGGTGCTTCTAACCTGTGTAATCTATTTGTAATTTTATATTATCACAATTAAAGCAAAAGTGATATAGATAAAATGTTATACTAAATAAGTTGTAAAATTAAAAAAATTATAATATTTGTACATAATTTTAATAAAATAAACTTTGATATTTATTTTCTCTCATATAATAAGTATTTATGAATTTATTTAAAGAAAGTGGAAAAAATATTTATACATAAAATAATCCCGGATGCACAGCAATAGAATATAATAATTAATATTTATGCATTATATTTTATTGCAAAATTATATATCGATTGAATGAGAAACAAATAATATAATCCTTTAACACCTTCATTTATATAAAATATTATGATATAATATAATTGATATATAGATAAGCACATAGCTTGATATATAATAAATATTGTATAAAAATTAATTGAAAGGTGATTCATTATGATTGTTGCCGCAGGAGTTTCTAACGGCATAGGCATTTCACGCGCAAAGTTATTTAAAAGGGATTTGATAAATCCCGTTAAAAATGTAGATGATGCCGGAGCTGAAGCAGATAAACTCGATTATTGCATAAATGCTGCTAAAAAAGAACTTAAGAAATTTTACGATGATCTTCCAGACATTAATGAAGATATAAAAAAAACGATATATAAATATATCAACATAATAAATAACAGACAGCTTATAGGCGATATAAAGGATACCATAAAGGGAAAACATGTGAGCGCCGAATATGCGGTTGCATATATTTTAAACAACGCAAAAAAACAGCTTGAAAGTCTTGATGATGAATATTTGTTTGAAAAGGCGGAAGACATCGAGGAGATAAAATGGAGGCTTTTAAATAAGCTGGGAAATGTTAACTGCAAGCATAAACAGTGCATTGCAAAGGAATGCATACTCGTTGCAAATGATATTACGCCATATGATGTATTGAATATAGATCCGTATTATGTAAAGGGAATCGTGACTATATATGGAGGGCCGACTTCCAGCAGCAGTATAATAGCCCGCCATATGAATATACCGGTTGTGACAGGTGTCGGGTTGGAAGGCATGTCTATAAAGGACGGCGACCTTTTAATTGTAGACGGCGGCAGAGGGAAAGTAATAGTAAATCCGGATGATCGCCAGTTGAAACAGTACAATAAAGAGCATAATAGTTCTGTGCTGCAATAAAGCCTATGGATTTTTTCGCTTATATATTTTATAAAAAAGCTTCGATTCGTAATATGAGTTTATGTTATTTTGAACACTCATTCGCTGCTCAAAATAACATAATTCTATTTATGCCTTATTTCAAATTATGAATTGAAGAAAAGTATATAAAGATTATACCTCAAATATAAAATATATACCCTGTGCGAATGTATTTTACAAGCTTGACAAAAGTATGAGTTTTTGCAATAATACCTATTGAGATGTTTTTATAATGCCATGATGGGAAAGAGTAGCAAATGTTTGGATTTCAGCGATCCGGAAATGGTGAAAGTCCGGAGGATGTATTTGCGAAGGGAACCCGGAGCATGCGACTTTAAAGAGGACTTTGAGTCAATAAGGGTGGAACCGCGGAAGTTACCTTTCGTCCCTTGAGGGATGGAAGGCTTTTTTTATTTATTTTATAGAAGGAGTGGCTTTTATGGAAACTAAAAAGAACATGGATAAAATAGTAAACATGTGCAGGGCAAGAGGATATGTATACCCCGGGTCGGAGATATATGGAGGGCTTGCAAACACATGGGATTACGGTCCCCTTGGAGTGGAGTTCAAGAACAATATAAAGAAGGCTTGGTGGAAAAAGTTCATACATGAGTCGGAGTTTAATGTAGGGTTGGACTGTGCGATATTGATGAATCCCCAAACATGGGTTGCCTCAGGACATGTGGGCGGCTTCAGCGATCCTCTTATGGACTGCAGGGAATGCAAGGCAAGATTCAGAGCCGACAAGCTAATCGAGGATTATCTGAAACAGAATGGCGATGCCGAAGCGGTTGTCGATGGATGGAGCAATGAAAAGATGATGCATTTCATCGATGAAAAAAATATAAAATGTCCAGAATGCGGTGCGCATAATTTTACTGAAATAAGAAAGTTTAATCTCATGTTTAAAACATACCAGGGAGTAACCGAGGATTCAAAGGCTGAGATATATTTAAGGCCTGAAACTGCCCAGGGTATATTCGTGAATTTTAAAAATGTACTGAGGACAACAAGAAAAAAAATACCTTTTGGCGTAGGGCAGATAGGCAAATCTTTTAGAAATGAGATAACACCGGGAAATTTCACATTCAGGACAAGAGAATTTGAGCAGATGGAGCTTGAGTTTTTCTGCAAACCCGGTGAGGATTTGGAATGGTTTAAATACTGGAAGGATTTTTGCAAAAACTGGCTCTTAAGTTTGGGGCTAAAGGAAGAAAATATAAGACTGAGGAATCACAGCAAGGAGGAACTTTCCCATTATAGCAAGGCAACGACGGACATCGAGTACCTTTTCCCGTTTGGATGGGGAGAACTGTGGGGCATAGCCGACAGGACGGATTTTGATTTAAAACAGCATGAGAAATATTCAGGGGAGGAAATGGCTTATACCGACCCGTTTACAAATGAAAAATTCGTGCCATATTGCATAGAACCATCGGTAGGTGCCGACAGAGTTGCATTAGCATTTTTAATAGATGCATACAATGAGGAAGACTTGGGCAAAGGCGACTCAAGGGTTGTCCTTAAGCTTCACCCGGCTCTGGCTCCTATGAATGCAGCGGTTCTTCCTCTTTCTAAAAAATTAGGTAAAGAGGCTTTTAATCTATATAAAAAACTTCAGGAAAAGTATAATGTGGATTATGATGAAACCGGGAGCATAGGCAAAAGATATAGAAGACAGGATGAAATAGGGACGCCGTATTGTATCACCTATGATTTTGATTCTTTAAATGATAATTCGGTCACAATACGGGATAGGGACACAATGCAGCAGATAAGAGTAAATACGGACGGCGTTTTTAAATTTTTAGAAGAAAAGATTAAATTCTAAACTATTGTTACAACTAAAAAACAATGCTTTAGGCTGTGCGTTTTAAAATAATTTAGGTATGACATTTAGTTCAGTATTTAAGCATAGCAGATGTATCCAAATATTGTCTGATAGCATAATAATATTATATAACTTGTTTTATGAGGCTTTATTTATGGATGCATCTGCTAAATTTAAGGAGAAAATGCAGTCAGCAAATCCTAAAAATCCTACGGATTCCCAAAGGCACGATATGCTGTATAAATCTCTTGTAAAAGCCGGAAGGGCTGAAGATTACCAGAATATAATAAATCTTTTATCGCCGCTGCCTGATATAATACGCTATGCATCGTCGGGAGAATTTAAAAATGTGAAGGTTGGTATTATAGGCGGAGGTCTTTCAGGCATGGCTGCAGCATTTGAGCTTAGAAAATTAGGATTTGACATAACTGTTTTTGAACCTACGACGACTCACATGGGAGGAAGAATATATACTTATTATTTTAATGATAACAAGACATTGTATGGTGAGCTTGGAGCCATGAGATTTCCTGTATCCCATGAGACAGTCTGGCACTATATCGATTTATTCAAACTCGACACGGAACCGCTGCTCCAGTCGGATCCAGAAACTTTTTTTTATATAAGGGGCATCAGGGTTAAAAACGATTCCGAGGGGAAAAATATATTCCACAAGATCTATCCGCAGTTCGAATTGACTGTTCAGGAAATGAATACTCCATGGCCGGCTCTTTTAGGCAAGGTAAACAGTTATTACCTCTCAACAATGCCTCCGGATATAAGGAAGCAGTTTCTTATGATATTGCCGGCATATGATCACAGGTATCAATCCATAGAAAACTTGAGCTCGAGGCAGGCATTGCAGCAGTATGGATTAAGCAATGAGGCTGTCAACTTGATCTCGAGCATTATGCCTAATTTCGGGGCACTTATTTATCATAGCTATGAATCGAGCTTATGCACTGACTATACCCTTGACTTTTCAAATCTTTATCAGATATGCGGCGGGATGGTAAAACTTCCCCTTGCCTTTTACAATTCCCTTACTTCGCCTCGCCCCAAAGAATATCCCGATATACCTCAGAGCGATATCGGAAATGTAAACTGGAGGGGAGGGCAGTTGGTGACGGGTATCTACAAATCGGGTAATGACGGGAAGATAATATTGAGCTATAAAATACTGCAGAATAACAAAAATGACTTTGAAAAATTCGATTATGTTATATGTGCAGTACCGATACCGGTGTTAAAATCGATGGCTATTCAGCCATCATTTGCAGGGAAGAAAAGTCAGGTGATAAGGGAAGTATATTATGAAAATGCACAGAAGACTCTTTTTCTATGCAAGGAGCGTTTCTGGGAAAAGCAGGGTATAAGAGGTGGTTCATCTTTTACTGATGGAGTTATAGAAGTCGTATCATATCCGCAGGATTATAACCGGAGCATTACCAAGGGAAAGGGAAACGCTTTGCATGATAAAAGGGGCGTGCTTTTAGCTTCATATAATATAGGTGAAGACGCATACGCCCTTGGAAATATATCTCCTTTTATACAGCGCGAGATTATCAAGAGGGAAATAGAAAAGGTGCATGGCCTGACAGAAGGCTATTTAGATAATATTGTCATAGATTCAAAGACAATCGACTGGGTCAGAGAGCCGTGGTTTTTCGGAGCTTTCCAAATGTTTTTGCCGGGACAGAAAAAGGATTTTTTATATTCTACATTTAAACCCGAATATGATAACAGAGTATTCTTTGCGGGTGAACATACCTCGGTAAAAAATGCATGGATGCAGGGCGCTTTGCAAAGCGGTATGGCGGCTGCCAACGATGTAGCCTACTATTCGATGATCCATAAATACCAAAGATAATATATCTAACAGTTTTATCTAAATCAACTATACCTTGCTAAAATTTCATATTGCGGGCCAAAGTCGATAATAATTTGAAGATAATGGTCATAAATAAATAATAGATAAGTTAGTAAAATATGGGGGACATCCTAATTGTATAAAGAGATTAAGGGACCGCTTAAGTGTGATATTAATCCTTTAAAGGGATGTGTCGGTTACTGCTGTAAATTTTGCATGATAGCAAGCGAATGCACATTTGCCTGTCCTGGTGATCCTTCTGAATGCGGCAAAAAGATACAATGGATAAGAAAGCAGAAAAACAATACATTATATCCATAATAGTATTCTTCAAATTTGCCTCTATATTATAATAGCAAGCATTTTCACAACAACTGTTAAATAGTCCAAGCACTTGAAATGGAAGCACAACTGTAATAGAATATAAAAGATGATTGATATAATGCGTCCGTAGCTCATTTGGATAGAGTATCTGATTCCGAATCAGAGGGTGGCAGGTTCGAATCCTGTCGGACGCACCAAATTATCCCAATATCTGAATTTTCGGTGTTGGGGATTTTTATAACTGATAAATTCCAATTTGAAAGGATTCCCTATTTTTATCCGTTTTTATATATTGTGGTATATACTGAGATAAAGATATATCATTGGTGCGATGGATATGGCTATGTTGTATGAATAAATTTATCCTGATCTTGATATCAAAGAATATCTTTGTAATTCCATTCAGTTATGTAAGGAGGTAGAAAATGACAGATTACATAATTGCAACTGCTTCAACCGCAGATCTTCCTGCGGAATATTTTAAAGAACATGATATCCCGTATATCAGCTACACTTATACTGTTGATAATAAGCCGTATGTTGACGACTGCCGAGAAGAGACAAGAGCAGCCACCTATACAGCGATGCGGAAAGGTGCGATGGCAGCAACTTCTATGATCAATAGTTATGCATACTATGAATTTTTCAAAAAACTCATGGATACGGGGAAAAATGTAATTTTTTTAGACATGACCCGTCAGATATCACATTCCTTCATTAGTGCCGGGGAAGCGGCCGATCAGATCCATAAAGAATATCCGAATCAGCGCTTTTACCTGATGGATACACTCTGTGTGTCCGGGGGCCTTGGGATGCTGGTGTACTACATGGTCAAGCTTCGGGAAGCCGGCCGGAGTTTTGACGAGACGATCAAATGGGCGGAAGCCAACAAACTCAGAATCATTCACTGGTTTACGGTAGATAATCTCAACTACCTCAAACGCGGGGGGCGTGTTTCCAACGCTGCAGCTTTGGTGGGATCGCTCCTTTCCATAAAGCCTGTCCTCTATGTATCAGATGAAGGCAAACTCGTTGTAGCCTCTAAAGTCCGCAGCAGAAAAACTGCCTTGCTCTATATCATTGCCAGAATGAAAGAGGATTTTACCGAGCCGGACGGCAAAGAGGTATTCATTCTTCATGCTGACTGCATGAGGGATGCGGAATTTATGCGAAAAAAGATACTTGAAGCATTCCCGACTGTATCGAAAGTGACGATCATGAGTCTTGGCGCTGTCGTCGGCGCACATTGCGGGCCGGGGCTGCTCACCATATTTTATCTTGGCGACAAACGTTATTCATAATGAATAATTTTCGATTTTGCGTTAAAAAAGTCGCATTAGCAAATAGTTAAAGAAATTATGACAGTATTATAAATGGCAGAGGATGTATTTCAAATTCAAATTAAAAATAATGTGTTGATTTGTAGTAGCGGTCTTGCATCTAAATTAAGCAAATGACGCAAGTTAAAAGTCACATTTTTATTGGTGATAAGCTTAAGATGATCACAAAACGGCGAATATTAATCTTGGCACCATATAAATATTTTGATAAAATATGAGTATAAACAGTTGAAAGTGTTGTTATGGCAAATATCAGGCAAGTTCAGTCTTATTCGCGGGCATGGAGGCAATCATGAGAGATGAAATTATAGGATTATCCAAGATCAGCTATATAGATGAGATAAGATTTATTGATTCTGACAAGTTGACGGATGATTATATTGGTGATGAGCGAAAATTTATAGGAAGACAGCCGACCAATATTATGCCTGATGCAGAAACAATCGTAATTGCTGCTATATATATTGGAGGATTTGTAACAGCAAATTATCCCGAGTATGGGAGGATGAGCAGGCTAGTCCTCTCTGGGTATTATTCTAATATTGTAAAACCGCTGATCCCAATAAAAGAATATTTGATGTCATGCGGTTATAAAGCTATCATTATGGATAGTGAAAGCGATATAAAGTCAATACCTCTGAAAGGTGCGGCTGTGAAAGCCGGTCTTGGATGGATTGGGAAGAACTCTTTATTAGTCAATAACAAATATGGGTCTTTTCTGGCTCTTGGAGCAATTTTGACAAACGCAAACATAAGCGAGAAATATCCTATTGCTAAAAATATGTGCGGCAATTGTTCAAAATGTATAGAAGGATGCCCTGTAAAGGCAATAGATGTTCCACAACGGCTTAACAGGGCAAAATGCCTTTCAAACTTACTTGAAGATTATAATAGTAATTTGGACATCATTCAAAAAATTAACACAGATGGTTATTTTTTTGAATGTGACATTTGTCAAAATATCTGTCCATGGAATCAGAAGCATATCCCAACCCCGTTAGATACTCCATACGGAAGACTTTTTCGAGGCGATAAGTTGAATCATATTATGAAAGTGGACCATCTCAAGCATATGGATGAGGAAACTTATGAAATGGAATTGGCCCCATTGATGATCGGATATAAATTGCCTTATAAAACGTTCAAGCGTAATATCGCAATTTTATTTGGGCAGGGAATCTGATATAAAGATGCGAGTACAATTAAGGGAGTGGAATCTCTTGAAAAATAAAACAACCGGCGAAGTGATGCTAACCATTGCAATTTTATTTGGGGCACAGCTTTAGTTGCGCAAAGGATGGGCGCGAATAGCGTAGGGCCATTTTTACGTTCAATGCTATCGTTTTATCGTGGCTTTGCATTTTTATTCGCCGATTTTCCTGATGCTAAGCAGATATGATAACAGCACATATGACCCAGAGAATCTGAAACGGCAGGTTCGTCGATTGGTCTGCTCTTTTTCAGAGAGAAGGGATTTGTCACCTTTGGCAAAATATGAAAATATAGAGAAAATGTTTACCAGTGTTAAAGCCGAAACCGCTATTTTTGAAACAGGCGGTCATATCATTTCCGGACATGGTGATGAGGTCAATAAGGTAATACAGAATTTTACAGAGAAAACAGAATAATGCAGTTTGCATAATGCTGGAGTTTTGCTTTTTTATAAAAGTCTGTAAACTTACAGATTGTTATCAATTAGTTCGAATCAATGGATTATATCGATATGTTATAATGATAAAAAAAGGGGGATTTTCATGGATTCAAAAAATCAAAAATCAATTTCCAGAGAGACACTTAATCTCCTTCGTACAATGCAGCAAAACGAAGTCGACGAATCTGAGATTTACCGTCGCATTGCGGCATACGCGAAAGATGAAAAGAACAGAAAAGTGCTTTTAAGGCTTTCCAATGAAGAACATGCTCATGCCATGAAATGGAATGAGTATACTGGGGAAGAACTGCGACCGCGCATCGGCAGAGTATTTAGGAGAATGCTTGTGGTAAAGCTGTTTGGGTTTACATTTGCGGTCAAGCAGATGGAGAATGGTGAAAAAAACGCCCAGGAAAAATACGAATGGCTGTCACGTGAAGTACCGGAGGCAGAAGAAATCCAATCACAGGAAAAAGAGCATGAAAGTGAGCTGATCGGACTTCTGGATGAGGAGCGGCTGAGATACGTCGGCTCCATGGTGCTGGGGCTAAACGATGCACTGGTGGAAATGACCGGCACTCTTGCCGGACTGACGCTTGCCATGCAGAATACGCGCCTAATTGCACTTTCCGGCTTGATTACGGGCATTTCGGCGACGCTTTCGATGGCGGCTTCCGAATTTCTCTCCGCGAAAAGCGAAGGCCGGACTGATGCGGCAAAATCGAGCGTTTACACCGGTGTTACATATCTTGTCGCAGTCGCGCTGTTGATCCTGCCGTATCTTCTACTTTCTAAGCAGCATTATCTGCCTGCACTGGGTCTGATGCTGGCGATCGTCATTTTGATTTTGGTGGTATTCAATTATTATATTGCAGTAGCCAAGGACATGTCATTTGGAAAGCGTTTCGGGCAGATGGCTTTTATAAGCCTCGGGGTAGCTGCGCTTTCGTTCCTTGCCGGCCTCTTCATGAAAAATGTGATGAATGTGAGCTTATGAGCATACCGATCCGAAAATCCACTTTATCCAATTGAACGGCAGATTCATTTTGCTCTCTTGAAACAATAGTTGATGTATGCCATAAGAATTTTGCGTATTAATGATTATGCTCATTCTGTATGGTTTGCATCGGCTTGTCAGAGCGGGTTTGAGTTAAACTTCCGCCGTTCATTTTTACAAAGCCTTTTGATCGCCTTCTTGCCGGAGAGAGCGTTTAAGAACAGTGCTCCTGCAGAAGTGGCCCATACCCCGACGAAATAAAAATTGTCAAGGCCGGTAATGGTCATATCCTTACTGCTAAACAAACTGTTCAGAATATCCGGTTTCTTTTTAGGCGGATTGGCAAAACCGTGTGTTCCGCCCATGAAACGCTCCCATGTGAGCAAAGTGGAAACATCGATAGCTTCAACTTGATTTGCAATGCCGTGAAAATGGCTTTCCAAAAGATCGATCACTTTTGCGGCCACTCTCTGCTTTTCTGCTTCATATTCTTTTCTGTCGGCAGACAGTTTTTTCCAGTAGGAGTAGGCTGAAGTAAGCTCAACTTTGATTACGCCTTTTCCATTGGGAGCCATGGTTTTGTCGAAACCGTAGATCTGCATTTCCAGCGAGGTGAACTCGTGCCCCGCAATGGTGATCGGTTTATCTAAAAGCATGACCAGACTGGACGGCTCTTTAGAAAGATCTCGGTCGACACCAAGAAAAATACTTACCGCAAAATCGGTTGTGTCGTCAGGCTCAGCACAGTATGCTTTGAGCCGTTCATCCATATATTTCCCGTCAAGCAGTTTTAAAAGTGTCTTTCGCCCGTCAGCGTTGGAAATGATGATATCGGCAAATTCCTCTGTACCATCATCCAGCTTTACGCCCACAGCCCTGCCATTGTCCGTGATGATTTTTGTGGCCTTCTTACAGCAGTAAAGCTTGCCGCCCAGTGCATTGTATCGTTTGACGATACCGTCGACAAAAGACATACTCGCACCAACAGGCCATGCTATATCCCGATTTAAACCGGAGGCATGGCGCATCAGATGCAGAAACATGGGAATGGAAGGATTAGAATATACCAGAAGAGGAAATGCCTTCTGCAAAAATGGATCGGTAAAACGTTTTGCAAAATCATGCATGGAAATTTTAAACCATTTCATGTTCTGGAAGACAATTGGTGCGTGCCAGAGCATGTTCAGGATATTCCCTGTCATCATGTCACCCATCATATCATATTTTGCGACATCGCGAATTCCTTTTACATATGAGCGGATGACATTCGCGTCTTGCGGCGACAATTCACACAGATGCTTTTCAAGTGCATCCGGATCATAGTAGTCATTGAGCATCCTGCCGTCAGGGGATGCCACGCTTACGCATTCCTTTGGGCATACCAGTTCCGTGGGCATGGCGCCGACCTCCAGCCAGAGCCGGTGAATCTTTGAGCTTGGGGAACAGCCCATAAGATGGTGGATGCAAGCGTCAAAAGTATAGCCGCCGCGTTTCCACGATGCACATTGTCCTCCCGGACGGTAATTCATCTCATAGATGCGGGTGTCAAACCCGTTCATCTGACCGTAAATGCCTGCGGATAGCCCACCCATACCGGCACCTATAATAATAATCGATTTTGGCATATGCTGCCTCCTTTTCGGTAAAATCAAATAGACTTTGGCTGATTCATAAATATGTTAAATGATTTTAACTTCAATCCGTAATTTGAACTTATGTTATTTTGAACACTCATTCGGCAGATTCAAGTTTTGTAAGTTCTAAGGCCAACAGCCTTAAGAATCCAAGAGCTTTTGAAACTCGTTTCACTCAGACAATCAAAAGCTCTAAGGATTTTTTGCAGCAGCAAAGCCAAGAACTTATCAAAACTTTCATAATACTCATTCGTCGCTTAAAATAACATAATCCCATTTATGCCATATTTCATATTGCGAATTGAAGTGATTTTAATAAAGGGATTGATTTGATTTCGTATTCTGTTTCCATATTAATTCCTATATTAAATATATCATAAAATTTTAAAAGCAGGAAGACTAAACTGACAAATCATTTTGCCCTTGTGCTTTATTGGTAATTTAGATGATTATAGATACATGAAAAAAGTTTTTGAAGATTACAATTTGTCAACCTAGCTCAGATAGGATAATCAAAGAATTATTGCATCAGGATATTGACAAAATAAAAATAGTATTTCATAATCAAAGTAAACTATTAGTTTACAACATAACATTTATGTGCAATATGGAGGTTTAACAGTTGGGAAGCAGTGAACGCAAGGAAAAAGAGAAAGAAATCCGGAGAAAGGATATTATCGATGCGGCTGAAAGAGTTTTTTTTAGAAAGGGATATAATAATTCTACAATGGATGATGTGGCGAAAGAAGCCGAGTATAGTAAAAGAACAGTGTATGTATATTTTAACAGCAAAGAACAGATTTATTTTGAGATTATGATTAGGGGATACAGGTTTCTGATGGAGATGATAGAAGATAGTCTGCAAAAGAATAAAGCTCACACTGCCATTGAGGAAATAAGGCAAATGGCTTTAACGCTATATCAATTTAGCAATAATTACCCGGAATACTTTGACGCAATCATGGAATATGAAAACAATGCGCTTGATTTTCAAAAAAACGTTCCGGATCATTCAAAAGAAGAATGCTATGCTCTTGGAGAACAAATCCTGGGTTATTTGACGAATGCGTTAAAAAAGGGTATCGCAGAAGGTTCCATTCGCAGCAATTTGAATGTTGAAATTACGGCTCTTGCTTTATGGGCCTGCATAATCGGCGTATTTAATACAGCAAAGCGGAAAAAATACTATATTGAGAACTATCACGGAATCAAACCGGAAAATCTGGTTTCCGAAGCTTTTAATATGATGATTAGGTCGATACGAACAGAAACGGAGGAATGAAAATGGGAGAGAAGGGATTGATAAAAAAAATGGGTGTTATAATTGTCGGTATAATTGTTTTTGTCGGAATTGCCGTTATAGCTTTATTGATCATAAGCGGCGTTTTTGAAAAATCTGCATATCTTAAGCCATGGAAGAAGGATTATGCACAAAAATTTGACGACCCCAGAATCCAGCTTACGGCGTATGGACTGCTGGCGGCGAACGGTCATAATATGCAGCCGTGGAAAATACGTCTTGATAAGGACGATTCGATGGTATTTTACTTATATGCAGACAGCGACCGTTTAACAGACGAAGTAGACCATTTTGCACGGCAGATGATTGTTACGAAGGACAATACCCGCTTAAGTCAGGTTAAAAGCGGCATGCTGTATAGCATGCTGATATTGGAGGCTCAGCGGCAGGGATTTGTTATGCAACCTCTAAGTCAGGTCCTGGAAGAATACCCTGAAATGAAAAAACTCTATAGCGGCATCCATCGAGACTATGCTCCTGAGGGAGAAACGATCCAAATGCTTATACGTTTGGGAAAGCCCACAAAAAAAGTGCCGCAAAGCATGCGGCGCGATGTAATGGATTTGATTGTCAGAGAATAAGATTTTAGCATGACGTGACGGGTGCATATTTTATATTCGAAGAATATTATTTCAATTGCCAAGCTTGAAGTATATAGAATCTGTATGCTTGTTCAGGACAGAATCAAAACTCACTTGCGCATGAAATATGATTCTGCTTATAAAGAGATAAATCAGAATTTAGAGGAGCAAATTATGAAAAAAATGTTTAAAAATAATGAACTGACTCGGCGCATTATGATGCTTCACAGCAATATCGACGATTTGTTATACGTATGCAGGAATGTTTACGATTACGGAAAAAGTAACCATGTTGAGGCGTCTTTGTTTTATGCAAATTACGAGACGGTCAAAAAGCAACTTGATATTAATATAAAAGAGTTATAAACTGCTTAAACAAATGGTTACATAGCTGGCGTGGATATCTAAATTGAGCAAATGACTTAGGTCTTGTAGAACCTTATGTCGGCGAGCATAAGGGGGCTAAAAAATATTCGCTGGGAGAGGAAGTTTATTATGAACAATAAAGAATGGTTTAAATCCGCAAAATTCGGTCTGATGATTCACTGGGGACTTTATTCTCTTCCTGCAGGGGAGTGGAACGGTAAACGGACGCCTTATATCGGAGAATGGGCGCAGTCATATTTTAGAATTCCCAACAGAGAGTACCACAAGCTGGCGGGTATTTTCAATCCTATTTTGTTTAATCCGGAGGAATGGGTTCTTTTAGCCAAAGAGGCAGGAATGCAATATATGGTGGTAACCGCCAAGCATCATGAAGGATTTGCCATGTATCGGTCCCGGGCGAACAGATTCAATTTGTTTGACGCTACCCCTTTTAAACGGGATGCTATCGCGGAGATTGCTGAGGCTTGCTATAAGTACGGCCTGAAGCTTGGATTATATTATTCGCAGGATTTGGACTGGAGCGATCCCAATGGCGGCGGTTATACGAGGGGGCATACCAGCAGCAAAGTAATGAGCTGGACAAACGATTGGGATTTTCCCGAAAATGATAAAAAGAATTATACACTTTGCTTTGAAAATAAAATCAAGCCCCAGGTTCAGGAGCTGCTGACGAATTTTAAAGACCTGTGCCTTATTTGGTTTGATACGCCGCTTACAATCAGTCCGGAGCAAAGCCGGGAGCTTTACGATCTGGTGAAGCATTATCAACCCAACTGTCTGGTAAATTCGCGAATCGGTAACGGTATGGGCGATTATAAGTCCCTGGGCGACAACCAAATTCCCGAAAACCACATGCCCGAAGGTCTGTTTGAATGTCCTGCCACTCTCAACGACACATGGGGTTATAAAAGTTTCGACAATAATTGGAAGGATGCCGGCAAGGTAGTTTTCCTGAAAAATCATCTAAATGAGCGGGGGATCAACTATCTGCTGAACATAGGTCCCGATTATTTGGGGCGGATTCCTGCTCCGGCACAGGATATTTTGCGTATGGTCGGCAAAAAAATATAAAATATCATCAGAAATCCACAGACTGGTATTCACCGGTTTGTGGATTTCTGATGGCTGAGCTGTTTTATTTTATTTAAACGAGTCATATGCAACAACATACAGGGATGTTATTTATTAAAGATTATTCTGATGCTTGAATGTACCTTTTTTATTATTAAGACAAGGACAAGAACGATGACTGAAACAAGAGCGGTAAATCCGCCGGGCGCTACATTGAGATAATATGAAATAAACAGCCCCAGCATGATATCTATTACACTAAAAATAATAGAGAATATCAATGTATGTTTAAATCCCTTCTCAAGTTGTAGCGCCGTGGCAACAGGAAGGGCAATCATTGAGCTAAGTACCAGCACACCGACTATTCTTATTGATACGGATATTGCGGAGGCAACAAGGATAGAAAAAACATAATTGATCAGCTTGACTTTGACGCCTGCTACTTTAGCGGCCTCTTCGTCGTATGCAATATATACCAGCTGATGGTATAAAAGAATAAGTGTCAATACGGAAATTGTGCTGAGGATTAGTACCATGAGCATGTCGAATTTGGTTACAGTAAGTATACTGCCGAACATAAAGGAATCTGCATTTGCGTGGAGCTTTCCGGAGCTGATGATTGTAATGGCGGTACCAACGCTCAAAGAGAGAACGATAGTAAGAATCAGATCAGTGTATTTTTTAAAATAACTGCGTAGAAATTCAATCAGTGCCCCGCAGACAGATGTAAAAATAAATGCGCCAAGTACAGGGCTCTGGTTACATAGAAGCCCGATTGTGATACCGGCAAGCGAGGCATGAGATAGGGTGTCTCCTATCATGGAGTAACGCCGAAGGACCAGGAAGATGCCGATGCATGGGCATAAAATTGAAATAAATATTGAAACGAAAATTGCATTTTGCATAAAACCATAACTAAACAATACTATCATCCTTTCTTCTATTTTTTAGATATTCATCTGCATATTTTTGAGGGGTGCAGAGATGTCCGTGGCCACCTACCATATGGTAAATCAATGTTGAGTTTGAAACGGCAGCATCGAGATTATGTTCGACTGACACAATGGTAATACCGTTTTCTTTGTTTATTTTTTTCAGGAATCCATAAATATCTCTTTGGCTGTTAATGTCCACGCCAGTGGACGGCTCGTCGAGAATCAGCAAATCAGGGTTTCCAATTAATGCTCTCGCAATCAATATTTTCTGGCTTTGGCCACCGGAAAGGGTACCCATTAATGCATTCATAAACTTATACATCCCAACCCGATCAAGAATTTCAGCAATAATGCTTTTATCTTTGATTTTTAAAAGTTTTCGATAAGAATTCAGTACTTCATAAACCGTAATGGGGAAATTAGAATTAGAAAAATCTTTTTTTTGCGGTACATATCCGGTTCTTTTAGCATATGACACGATTATTCCGCTTGTCGGTTTTAAAAATTTTAATATCAGCCGCATAAGCGTGCTTTTCCCACAACCGTTTTCACCTACTACCGATACATACTCCCCATCATGTATTTCTAGATTGATGCCATCCAGTACATAGGGTGGCGAACCTGTATAGGAAAAAAACAAATTTTGAGCTTTGATCATAATAAAACATCCTTTCCAATTTAAAATTATTAATTTTTATCAGTAAATGCATATCATTTGCACTTGACAAATTTATCCTCGTATACTATTCTTATTATAGTTGCAGATAGGAACCATTTGCAAGTATAATTTTGGAGGTTGTTAAAAATGTTTAAAAAATGGTATGCTTTGCTATTATGTCTGGTTATTCTTGTAAGCTTCTCAGCATGCGGCAAGAACTATCAGGCAAATAAGACGGAAGATGATAAGATAAAAGTTTCCGTAACATTTAATGCTATGAAAGAATTTGTTGCATCTGTAGGAAAGGATAAGGTGGAAATCTCAACGATTATCCCTGATGGCACGGAGCCGCACGAATTTGAACCAAAGGCAAAGGACCTGGCCGGTCTTAGGGATGCGAATGTTTTTGTATACAGTGGATTTGGAATGGAGCCTTGGGCGGATGACGCGATTAAAGCTGCCGATAATCCAAATCTGATTGCAGTGGAAGCATCAAAAGGTGCCAGCCCCATTATGAACGAGGATGCTGAAGAAATTAAAGAACACGGTAAATATGACCCACATATCTGGCTTAGCCTTAAGGGTGCAGAAGTTGAAGCTAAAAATATCAAAGATGCTCTGATAAAGGCTGATCCATCCAGCAAAGATTATTATGAAAAAAATTGTAGCGATTTTGTCTCCCAACTTGAGAATCTTTATAACGAATATAATGAGAAATTCCGGTCATTGGAGAAAAAGAGTTTTGTAACGGGACATGCCGCTTTTGCCTATTTATGCAGAGATTTTGGCTTAACGCAGAACAGTGTAGAAGATGTTTTCGCAGAGGGCGAACCCAGCGCACAGAAATTGACCGAGCTTGTTGATTATTGCAAGAAAAACAAGGTTACTACAATTTTTGCTGAAGAAATGGTAAGCCCTGCTGTTTCTAAGACGCTGGCTAGCGAAGTTGGGGCAAAGGTAGAAACAATCTATACGGTTGAAGGTGCCGAGGATAATAAAACATATTTAGAACGCGTAAAGAGCAATCTGTCCAAAATTTATGATAGCCTATCCAAGTAGGAAGAATTCAAAAGTTAAATTTTAGAATGTGAAAGAATAACAGCCGGTTTAATCAGAAAAGAAGTGTCGTACATTGTAGTAGGACGCTTCTTTTCTGTTTTACATAATTAGTGACAGAAATGCGCAAAAAATGAATAGTTCAGTTGTATAGTATGTGCTCATATTGTATAATACAAAATATATAATATAAAATAACTAAAATTAATATCCTTCCGTTTCGGCTGAGAACTTACTCATGTCTGAGGAGTTTTTGGCATAAACGGTTTTGTTTTAAGAATACAGGGGGATACAAAAGAAGGAAGTTGAAATGATGGAAAATGAACTGAAAAAAAAAGTATGGCTTGTGTACCGCAATCGCCATGGTTGTCGGCATTGTTATCGGAAGCGGCGTATTCTTTAAGGCAGAAGCAGTCTTGAAAGTCACCGGTGGTAACTTGCCACTTGGGATTGCGGCATGGGTGATTGTTGGATTTATTATGATCATTTGTTCTTACACGTTTGCCACCATGGCTACCAGGTATGAAAGGGTGAACGGCGTGGTGGACTATGCGGAGATGACGGTTGGCAAAAAATATGGCTATTATGTGGGCTGGTTTATGGCGACGATTTACAATCCAACGCTAACATCCGTGCTGGCATGGGTTTCAGCCCGATATACATGCGTGCTCCTCGGCTGGGATATAACAGGTGGTTCCTCCATGACAATCGCCTGCTTTTATCTGGTGGTAAGTTATGCGGTCAATGCTCTGTCTCCCATAATTGCCGGCAAGTTTCAGGTCGCGACGACGGTTATTAAACTCATTCCACTGGTGGTTATGGCAGTGGTCGGAACTATCGTCGGCCTGTTCAACGGCATGACGGTACGAAATTTTTCTTATGCGGCGCATTCCAGCGTTGGTCTCGGCGGAGGACTTTTTGCCGCAGTTGTAGCTGTTGCCTTCGCTTATGAGGGATGGATTATTGCAACGTCCATAAATGCGGAACTGAAAGATTCAAAGAGAAATCTTCCGAAAGCGCTGATTATTGGTTCTCTTATTGTGGTTGCAGTATATGTCTTCTATTATATCGGCTTGGCCGGCGCTGTTCCGGCCGACGTGCTTATGAAAAGCGGACAGGTAGGCGCGAAGATGGCATTTCAGAACCTTTTTGGTTCGGTCGGCGGATCTTTGATCTTTGTGTTTGTCATAATTTCTTGCCTTGGTACGCTAAACGGTCTGATGCTGGGTTGTACCCGTGGAATGTATTCGCTGGCCGTAAGGAACTTGGGACCTGCGCCTGAGACATTCAAACAAGTGGACAAGGTCACGAATATGCCTGGAAATTCATCCATTATCGGACTTTTGTTATGCGCTTTCTGGCTTCTTTATTTCTATGGAGCCAACCTTACAACTCCATGGTTTGGTGTTTTCTGCTTTGATACATCCGAGTTGCCGATTATTACGCTTTATGCCGGATACATTCCTATATTCATCATGATGATGAAAAAAGAAAGGGATCTGGGAACCATTAAACGTTTTGTCATGCCGACACTCGCCATTTTGGGATGTCTGTTCATGATTGTTGCGGCGTGCCTTGCACATGGCATGTCTGTAGTTTACTATCTCATTGTGTTCGCAGTGATTATCGTTATCGGATCGTTTTTTCAGAAAAGTGGCGGACTGTCGCCGCTTAGCAGCCGATAACAGGATGTTAAAAAGATAAATTCCCAAACAAAAGCACTTACTATATATACTTAGTAAGTGCTTAATTATTTTCTGCTTTATTTACTTTACTCTTCTAAAATTTACAAAGCCTTTCGGCATATTCTCCAGGGCTATAAGTTTAT
Source organism: Clostridiales bacterium (assembly GCA_030016385.1). Taxonomy (NCBI): domain Bacteria; kingdom Bacillati; phylum Bacillota; class Clostridia; order Eubacteriales; species Clostridiales bacterium. Next base: position 44,029 of record JASEJN010000019.1, read on the forward strand.
GTTTTCCTTGTCGTTTCCTATAAGAGAAATTGTGCATTAGATAATTTTTATACATTTTATATAAGCTGATTGCTGGAAGTAGATCAGCATTAGTAGTACTATTTTAACAAGATACTATACATTCCATTCAATAGGAATTATTTTATATCGTTAAAATCTATAATATTTTTTATTTTTAGTGCAGCATTTTATTCTGATATGGAGTATTAGTAGTAAGAAGGAGGAGAACTATGAATCCTAAATCGTTTCGTACGGTTGTATTTCCGAAGCTGATAAACAGGATGCCTTCAAATGGCAAGAATTCAAATATTGCTCCGTCATCCCCCAATTTGCATGGACAACAGTCTGCTGTAGCAAATGTAAATTCCGTCATTTATATAAATCAGCTTGGTGATATGATCAATGAAAAGCCCATAATAGGCGGTCCGGCAATTAACATGATTGAAAAATGGACATTTAAACGGTATTGTACCTTGTTAGGGTTTGATCCTTTGCCGGTATCGATTCCTGAAGGACTTAATCTGATCAAGAATGATACAAGGAACATTTCTTTTCAGAATGACAGGCGTGTTGATTTTTATAACACTTGGAGTTTCGTATATACAGGCAGTTCAAAAGAAAATGCAAAGAGCATAACTATCAATGTAAATCCATCATTCATCCCTTACTGGTCAGTTCCGAGAGCATATCAGCTTAAAGGGGAAGTAGAGCTTACAGATGTTGACGAGGTGCTGAAGCTGGGAAAAAAATATTGAGCAGCTCAAATAAACCGGCAGCCTTAGCAAAATGCAGGTATGTTACAGAACTAAGGATACAGCGTCTTAATGCTATGCAAAAACGCATGGATAACTTGATTAAAGATTATGATATCGATCGAGAATTTGATTATCTCCAAGATCATGATGAAGATTTATATACCATAAAAGAGAAACTTGTGTTTGCATTTCCCGGAAATTATGGGCTGTTTATAGCTTTACATTTTGGTAGATTTCTTAATGAAACAATTGACACAGATGAAAAACGAAAGGCTTACGATGCTATTATCCGCTATCTTGATAATGTGAATTTATATTTGTCATCTGAGCTTTCTGAATTTCTGGAAACGTTCTTTATTGCAAATGAAAAAATCGATATGGAAAAGTTAGAAAAAGAATCAAATGATAAAATAATGGAAATGCTGGCTGACACGGAAAATTATTTAGAACGTAACCATAAAGAGATAGAGCAATACATCGAAATTAAGAACTCTGATGAGTTTAAAAATTCTGTGGCGGGAAAACTTCAGAAGTCTATATTGAATTTTCAGAGACAAAGCGGCTATAAAGGCATTTTAATAGCAAATATGAAGATACTCAGTAAATCTTATGCTGAATACCTTAAAAAATTAGAAGCGGCAAATGAAATAATGTTAAAAAAATATCCCAAAGCAAGATTATGTATGAATCAGGATAGCGTAATTTAAAGTTGGATTATAAATGCTGGGATTGGGTGCATCATAAAATATGCACCTTTTTTGTTTCAGATTATTTTGTTCATGCAGTTCCTATGGTATACTTAATCCAAATTGCCTATATAATCTACCACATATCATTCAAAATAAACCACATATTGAAAATCAGTGGAAATCAAAGCTCATATTTACTATGCTGTAAGTGTAATAAGGAGGTAATGAGATGCAAATCGAAATCAAAATTGATGGAAATTGCAAAGAGCCTAAAATTGTAATTTTGACTGGCAGAATGACTGATGTGATAAAAGATATTGTCAAGAAACTATCCGAAACGGCTTCGCAAATGCTTGTGAGTTTTTGCGGTGATAAGTTTAAAATTTTAGAACAGTCACAGATATCTCATATCTATGCCTCGGCAGGCAAGGTTTATGCGATGGTACCTATTACGCTGTGGTACCGGAATTGATTAATGACTGTGGCAGTGAATTGAACGCTGTAATTTTGCAGATTATTCTATCTTTAGCCTATGGAGCTGTATGGGGAGGAGCATCAGTGATCTGGAAAAAGGATAATTGGAGTATTTTAAAGGAAACAATCGTCCACCTTGTCATCTGTTCTCTGGCGACGTTCCCGATTGCATATTTTAGCCGCTGGATGAGCTACGACATTAAAGAAATCATTATGACATTCGAGCAGCCTGCTCGAGTTCTTTTATGTCATATTTATATTGCAAGTGAAACTTAATAGTAGAATAATTAAACAATATATGTAAAAAATAAATATACAAAAGATAAGGCGGTGAAAATATGCAGCCGGACTACGGAAAGCTTGAGCCTGAGATCATCTGTTTTGTGGATAGAAAATGTCTAAGCACATGGGCAATACATGAAAGCCGTATATTATTCCATGACCTTACTTATATCTATTCAGGTAGGGCTACATACGTAATAAACGGCGTACCATACCATGTCAAAGATGGCGACCTTATATACATACCCGCAGGCTGCACCAGAGGAGCCTATGCCGAAGGGAAAGACCCGATGTGCTGTTTTACTTTCAACTTTCAATGCAGCCTGCATTCAGGAGAGCAAGTCAACCTTCCGCTGCCTTTTACAAGCAAGATTCCTAAAACAGATTGTGATTTGATGAAATTATACAATGAATTTAACAACATCTGGCTCGATAAAAGAGATTTTTATATGCTAAAGGCAAGAGCTATATTCATGATGATAATTTACAAATATATTTTATACGGTATTCATGGTACCGAGCAATCGTTTAGCGATAAGCGGATAAAAAAAATAAAGGAATTCATATTAAAAAATTATCCTGAAAAAATAAAAATGAGCACGCTGGCAAAAATAGCGGATCTGAATCCCATTTATCTTGGCGGTTATTTTAAAAAATCTACGGGATTTTCCGTTAAACATTATATAAATACAGTACGCATAAATAAAGCAAGGGATTTATTATCGGCTGGAGGTTACACTGTTTCGGAAGCAGCTTTGGAATGCGGTTTTAAAGACATATTTTATTTCAGCAAAATATTTAAGGAAATGACAGGAGTGCCTCCGTCTGCATTTTTAAAATAGCATAGGAGTATATATTCTTTGAATATAAAATATGTACCCGAATAGTATTGCTTATTTGCCGAATTTGCAATTGCTTGATAAGAAGATTATTTGAAGTTATGGTATAATAAAACTAAAAATGCAGGAGGGGGATGTTGCTTATGTATGAATTGAAAAATGAGGTAAAACAATTTTTAAACAAGTATGAAATGAATTATGAAAATATCGATATGGAACAAAGCTGCAATGAATTTATAAAAGAAATGGATGAAGGCCTTAAGGGTAACCAGAGTTCTCTTAAGATGATTCCTACGTACATAGCGACGGATAAGGAAATACCGACAGGAGAACCGGTTATCGTCATGGATGCCGGGGGTACAAATTTCAGAGTGGCCGTCGTGACATTCGATAAAGATAAAAAGCCTGCCATAGAGGATTATAAATTGTATCGTATGCCGGGTACTAATGGTGAAATATCAAAGGATGAGTTTTTCTCAGATATTGCCAATTATATCCTGCCGGTAATAGGGAAAAGCAATAAGATTGGTTTCTGCTTCTCTTATGCGACTGAAATACTTCCGAACAAGGATGGGAGGCTTCTGCAATTCAGCAAGGAAGTACGTGTAAAAGATTTAATAGGGGAAGCTATAGGCGAGGGGCTTTTGAAAAAACTTAAGAGCATGGGAGTCAATGGCGATAAAAGGATCGTGCTTTTAAACGATACGGTGGCTACGCTGCTTGGAGGAATGGCGGCTTATCCCGACAGGGAATTTGACGGATTCATAGGTTTTATACTTGGAACCGGAACAAATACCTGCTATAGTGAGGAAAACAAGAATATACTAAAAGTATCGGCTCTTGCCAAAAGTGAGGGCTCTATGCTTATAAATGTTGAGTCCGGCGGATATGGGAAGGCTAAAAGGGGTATAATCGATTGCGAATTTGACAATGGTACTGTAAATCCGGGAGAATATTCTTTCGAAAAGATGATTTCCGGAAGATACCAGGGGGGAGTTGTACTTGCAGTTTTAAAAAAGGCAGCAGAGGAAGGACTATTCTCTCATAAATTTGCAGATTCAATAAAATCCGTTGATGAACTTACTTGCGAGGAAATAAGCAACTTTTTATATTATCCTTATTCTAAAAATAGCCTTTCGATGTGCTGCGGGGACGGTACGGATGATCGCATTTTACTTTATCATATATGCGATGCAATGATTGAAAGAGCGGCAAAGCTGGTTGCTATAAATCTTGCGTCTATAATGCTAAAGACAGGAAGAGGGAAAAATCCGTGCAAGCCCGTATGCATAGCCGCAGAAGGTTCAACATTCTATAAGCTTAAATTGTTCAGATACAAGCTTGATTACTATATAAAGGAATTTTTGAATGATAAAAAAGGATTATACTGTGAGTTTGTCAAAGCGGAAAACGCAACATTAGTGGGGGCTGCCATAGCGGGGCTTATAAACTAATATTCGATAATGTAAATGAAGCTTATAATTCTATCAAGGGAAAATAGGAGTATTCTTTTAAATATCAATTTGGATTTAATAATAAACTGCAGGGAGTAAATTATTCCTGTAGTTTATTATTATTTGCTGAAGTTTACAAGGGCACTTACAAAGAGAAATTAAAACTTGCCGTCTTCGCGTCATGCTTATTTGGCGAAGGAATCAAAATCATTTTTACTCATTTCTTTACCAACAATTTTCCACAGGGCGTTCCTACTGTCACCGCTAAAATGCAAACCTTCTACACCATGCTTCCATGTCTCAGTGGTACAATAAAGGTAACTGTACCAGTTCGTATTGAGTTTCTTACCGCCGATAGCAGTAATTAATATACAAATTCTCAAGTAGGAGATCAAAAGCACGATCAAACGGTTTTTTCTCCATAGCCAGTGCAATACGTAATTCATTTTTGTCTACAACGGATTTGCCCTTCATAGCATTCAAAATATTTTTTGCATCCACAGTCAATTGCTTTTTTGAAAGACAGCGATCCAAATACTGATACGCCTGTATGGATAGATATGTAGACCGCTTTTTATATGCTTTGCAATAAAACACTTTCTTCTGCTCAATAAGAGCTATGATGTTTTCCATATTGTATCCTAATCCACATAAAGAGGGCAATTCCTTGTTTTCATTGCAAAGCAGAATCCCATGGTTCTCAATGTATTCGAGCAATTCCTCCTGTCGTGCCGAACTGTACTGCGGAAACAACTCAGGATTACGCACACGGGAACAAACGATACGGCCACAATCTTTGCAAATGATATATTCCACAATAGAACCGGATTTAGCACTATGATAAGCATATAAATCAGGATAAATTTGTCCATTGCCCATTTGGTATCCTATTCCGAGATTGGTGCTGTTACAATAACTGCATTTTTCAATATGCATATATCTCACGCCCTTTCGATTATTGTCATAGCATGTTAAATAATATAAATTTTATACGAATTGCATTTGACTGTCATTAATGTTCATTCGGAAAAGATAATTTTTTTCATATGGCGAGCAAATTGTTGTTCAATATCGGCATCGATTGCGAATTCTTTGTCAGTCGAATAACAGTCAAGTGCCTTTTGAATAAGATCGGTGTATTCGCCTGAAAGACGAGTCATACCCCATTTCCCTCCATCCATCTTTGACAGGACAAGGCCATCTTTCATATAGGCAAGTACTCGGCAGAGGTTGAGTATGATATAGACAGGATTGCCTACGATCTCGCTTTCTGCGTTTTCAACATCTGATCTTATACTCGCTAAATAGTCGCTTTTCGGAACTTCTCCAAAAACATCTTCGATAGGTTTGCCATATTGAACAATGCCAACCTTCTTAACAACAGTAAAATGCGCAGCCAAATCACAATCCGTACCGTTCATTGTACGGCAGTATTTTGACAAATTACCAACAATTTCTTTAATGTGAGCATTTGAAAAGTGAAGTTGAAATGGAGTCGGATGATTGAAATCCTTGCAATCACCATATAGAACCACACTCATTTCAAAGCCTTTTGGCGGAGCAGCCTGATTTAACCGAAGAAGTGTGCGTATCAACGCTTCTTTTTGTGCCTGTGTCAAATTTTCATAAACTACAACCAAAAAGTCGATATCACTTTTATTCCAATTGAAACAACCGAATGCAAGGGAACCGTGAATATAAATGCCGCAAAGGTTTTTCCCCAGAACATTTTGATATTCATCGCTGGTAATTGATAATATTTCAGACGGTTTCATTGTCTTATCCTTCTTTTTACATGTTCGCCATTTATTAATCAAACACTTCGTAGATCAGGTCGACTTGTCCCGATGTCGTTTTTTATTGCTTACATTCTAACACTATCCCGCAATTCAGTCCATTATAAACCATTCAAGTCAACGTCCTTTTTTCCTGTGCCACCGGCTGTATGGCTGAAATGCCTCAAGAGGCTGATTAAAACAATATGAAAATCCAGTCTGTCCGGAAAACCATCCACACATGGCCGGCGGGGAAAATCAAGTTTGGTATACGATATTCTTGTTTTTATATCTTTCACGTGAACTTTTGTCATAAGCCAGAGACTATGGTTATTACCTTTTATTCAAAATCATCTCATTTTATAAGCATTCATGAGTAATAATATGACTGCTTAAGCATTTAGCATATAATATTCTAAAACCGGGTGATATATCCATTAAATAGAACAAAATGGATATACTTGTGGATTGCATATATATGGTAATTGTGCTATTTTTAGTATAAAGTATTTGAGGCAGTTTTTCTTCAAACTTGGGGATTGTATTGAGACTATCCTAAGTTTACTCAACAAATCAATATTGGGAAAATATGGTAAAGGCATTACTGAGATTTTATGTTTCACATAAAAATCAAATCGCTGTTTTATAACCTCTGTTATTGCATTAATAAGTATATAGACCATAATTAATCTGTTGTGCTAACTGATTATTTAGGGTATTAAGGAATATTATGGTAATCAA
>JASEJN010000020.1 GCA_030016385.1 Clostridiales bacterium
ACTTATGGAGACAGCCAACTTTTGGGCTTTCCCACTCTTTGCAAGGTTACCCTCTCCACAAGCCAACCTCCGGTTCGCTTTCGCTATGTCCCATATTTCCTCTTCAGCTTCCTTTAGACATCTTTGTCACCAAGGATGCCCTTGCCTTTGAGTTATCTTCCCGTTGGTTAGGTGATAAGGTTTCTTTCAACCTATCGGCTCAACAGACATGTTGGGCGTACAAAAAAGCCATTTATCATAATAAATGGCAGGCAGCAAAATGGCCTTTTTCTATTTCCCTCATTTTCGGGTCTTCTTCACTGCATATTTTCCTTGCATATGGACATCTTGAGCAAAATCTGCATCCTTTCGGAATATCGAATGGACCCGGCGGATCCCCTTCTATTATCTGCCGCACGGTATTCCTTGCTTTAACGGGATCAGGTATGGGTATGGCCGAAAGCAATGCCTTAGTATAAGGGTGCAGAGGATTCTTATAGAGCTCGGAACTTTTCGATATTTCGACTATCCTGCCAAGATACATAACACCCACCCTGTCTGAAATATGCCTTACCATGGATAGATCGTGGGCCACGAAAAGGTACGTAAGATCCATTTCATCCTGCAGGTCTTCCAGCACATTTACAACCTGTGCCTGTATCGATACGTCAAGAGCGGATATTGGCTCATCACAGAGTATGAATTCAGGTCCTACCGAAAGTGCTCTTGCAATGCCTATTCTCTGGCACTGTCCTCCGCTGAATTCATGAGGAAACTTTTCCATATCATTTTTACTTAGACCCACCTTTTCAAGTATTTTCTTAACCCTTTCCATCCTCTCCGCCTTAGTAAGCTTTGTATGGATAACCATGGGCTCTTCAACTATTTCGTCAACAGTCATATAGGGATTCAATGAAGAATAAGGGTCCTGAAAGATACTTTGCATTCTTTTATGATATGGCTTAAGTTCTTTCTGCTTAAGCCTTGTTATATCTGTCCCATCAAAAATTATTTTCCCGTCGGTTACATCATATAACCTTATAATAGTACGGCCGAGAGTAGATTTCCCGCATCCCGACTCGCCTACAAGTCCGAATGTTTCCCCTTTATTGATATAGAAACTCACATCATCCACAGCCCTTACATATTTTCTCTTTCGCCCATAAAACGGCATCCCGGTCTCAAAATATTTTTTTAAGTTTTCTACTACTATGAGTTTTCTATCTTTATCATACATCGCATTTCACTCCCTTGTCTGCCAGAAAACACATGCATCTATGGGTAGGGGAAAAACTTTTATACTCCGGCATACTGCTTTTGCATCTATCCTCTGCGATATCACAGCGTTCTGCAAATGGGCAACCATTTGGAGGATCAATAAGCGACGGCGCATTGCCCCTTATCGGCTTTAATCTCTTCACATCATCTATATTTACAGATGGGATGGAGTCCAAAAGAGCTTTTGTATAGGGATGCCTCGGGGAATAAAATATTTCATCTGCAGTCCCTTCTTCCATTATCATACCGGCATACATGACAGCAATCCTGCTGCACAAACTTGCGACCACCCCAAGGTCATGGGATATTAAAATAACCGACATATTGTTTTCATCCTTCAGCTTTTTCAAGAGCTCAAGTATCTGGGCCTGTATCGTAACATCAAGGGCGGTTGTAGGTTCATCTGCTATAAGAAGTTTGGGACTTGATGAAAGAGCCATAGCTATCATGACCCTCTGCCTCATTCCGCCGCTTAATTCATGTGGATACTGGTTTATCCTCTTTTCGGGAGATGGAATCCCGACCATTTTGAGAAAGCTTATGGCATTTTCCCTGGCCGCAGCCCTGCTCATGTGCTTATTTCTTATCAAAACTTCTTCAATATGGTATCCTATCTTTTTCAGCGGATCGAGGGCAGTCATGGGATCCTGAAAAATCATCGCGATTTCCCTGCCTCTTATCATTCTTTTTTCTCTTTCTGGCAACTTTTCCAAGTGACTTCCACATAATATTATTTCACCTTTATCTATTTTCGCGTTTTGAGAAAGTATACCCATTATGGATCTCATCATAACACTTTTTCCGCTGCCCGACTCACCTACTATGCCGAGTATTTCGCCGGCATTTACCTTAAGATTCACCCCGCGTACAGCCTCAATTTTTCGATCTCTGTCATAAAAAGTCGTGCGAAGATCCCTTATTTCAAGCAGAACATTCTCGTTTTTAATTTTTGCAGCACCTTCCAATCGATATACCCCCTATCTGCTTCCTATCCTTGGTTCTGCAAATACCCTGACAAGATCCCCTGATTTGTTAAACGAATATACAGTAAGCACAATCAAAAGGCCCGGTAAGATGGCCATATATGGTGCATCCCCGATATGGCTTTGAGCACTTTGAAGCATGCTTCCCCATGATGACATGGGCTGCTGCACTCCAAGGCCCAGAAAGCTCAAGGATGATTCCATCATTATGGCATTCGCTATGCTTATCGTAGATGCTACAATCACTGTGGGAAAAACTGCGGGTAACAGGTGCTTTATTATTATATTTTTAGATGACTGGCCTGACACAATGGAATATAAAACATACTCCCTCTCCTTTACAGATAGTGTTTCGGCCCTCACCAGCCTTGCGATATTCATCCACGTAAAAAGCCCTATCACTATGATAATCGCATGGAGCCCAGGTGTAAGATAAATGCTTACCACCGTAACAAGTATCATCCATGGCACTGAAGATACGATATCGACTATCCTCATCAAAAAGTTGTCTATCCATCCTCCAAAATAACCGCTGACCGTACCTACCGTAACTCCTATAGCCGTGGAAATGATCATGGCAAGGAGCCCGACTGTAAGCGAAATGCGGCCGCCATACATGGCCCTTGTAAAATAATCGCGCCCAAGTTCATCTGTTCCGAAAATATGGGCAAGGCTCGGTTTTTGCAAGGCTCCTGATACATTCACTGCATCGGGTTTATAAGGCGACAAAAATGCAAAGACCGACAGCAGTATAATAAATATTAAAAATATCACGGCAAAAAGAGAAGCCTTATTATGCTTAAGCTCTCTTTTGACCTCCTGAAGTCTCCTGCTTTTATTCTTTTCCATCTGCCGTCACCTCATTTCCCTTATCCTTGGATCTATTACACAATATAAAATATCCGAAAGCAGATTTCCTATAATCACCAGGCCGGATGACAAAAGCATGACCGCCATGACTACCGGATAGTCAAAGCCCTGGATAGCCTTTACGAAATAAGGGCCGACGCCCGGCCATCCAAAAATCGTTTCTGTAATAAATGCCCCGGTGACCAGCATGGGAAGAGCCATCCCTATTATAGTTACAACAGGAAGCAGCACATTTTTGAGAACATGATTATAAAGTATCTGACTGCTGTTGGCTCCATAAGCTTTTTGCACAACTATATAATCCAAAGATAATTGACTTATAGTCGATGATCTTATATACCGAACAAGCTCAGGCAAAAAAGCAATCGTAAGCACTGTAAAAGGCATTATAAAATGCCTGAAAAAATCAGCGGGTGAATTTTCCATTCCGATGGTATGCATACCGAGTATAGGAAAAAGCCTTAGCTTATACCCGAAAATAAAAATAATCATCATGGCAAGCCAGAAAGTCGGTATGGATATGCCGGCAGAACAAAAACCGTCAATAAGTTTATCAGCCCACTTGTCCTTTTTCAGACCTGATATAAGCCCCAGTATAAAAGCAATTAAAAGCGCTGTTATATATGCAGGAAGCACCACCGCTATTGTGGCGGGAATCCTTGCTGCCAAATCCTTTGCAATGCTTTGATGCGTTACGATGGAGTAGCCGAATTCACCTTTTAATATCCCTTTAATCCAATAAAAATACTGTATATATGCAGGCTTGTCTAATCCATATTTAGCCTTTATAAGCGCAACAGTCTGTTTGGTCATATTTGGAGTCGTCATAACATCGACTGCATCATAAGGTGCCAGCTGCATCAGGGTAAAACATATTATAGATATTATTATAAGCATCGGCACTGCCTGTACGATCCTTCTAATTATATATTTTAGCAATTTAACTTTTCACCACCACTTACACTGATAAAGGGGAGTGCACCTCCCCTTTATCAAGTTCATATTACGAATTGAAGTTATTTAAAATAAAGCTTCGACATATCTTCAAAAGTATATATCGGGACCAGGCCCGCATCCTTTATACCGTCAATATCTGAATCGATGGCAAGTATTCGTTTGTTTTCAGTGATTGGATAAAACGCAGCATCGTCTATTATTATCTTCTGGATCTGTTCATAAATTGATTTTCTCTTTGCCGGATCCTTCTCGACTCTCCCCTGCGCAAAAAGTTTATCGACCTCGGGATTGCTGTAATGCATAAAATTGCTGGGATCACCCGTTACAAAAAGAGAATTGAATGTATCAGGGTCTATCCCCATGATATACCCGCCAAGATACATATCGGCATCCGACTGCCCCTTTGACAGCTTCTGATACAGGGCCGTGCCATCTACGCCTGAAAGCTCCACATCGACTCCTGCGGCCTTCAAATCCTGCTGTATGACCGCTGCCTGTTTTTGCTGTGTCACGTTGTTTGCGGTATACGCCAGCTTTAGCTTGATACCGTTTGCCGATGCTTTCGACAGCAATTCTTTTGCCTTGGCAGTATCGAAATCATGTTTGTCTACGTCTTCAGTATAGAAGTTTGCCTTTCTCGGAAGGAAGGAATATGCAGGCAGAGAATATTTTTCCGATACATAACTTGCATTAATTATCTCCGGCCTGTTCAGCGCATATGCGATTCCCTGCCTGAGATCCTTATTCTGAACCTTTTTAGACGTCATATTAAATGCCAGATATCCTACTCTTCCTTCATCATAAGGAATAATACTTATCTTGGAATTGTTTTTATATTTATCGACATCTGCAGGCGTAATTGCAAGCGCATCGATTTCGCCGCTTTGAAGCGCCAGATTTGCGGTATTTGCATCGCCTATTATACGAAATACAACGTTTGCGATCTTGGGAGCCCCTAAAAAGTAATTATCATTTTTTTCAAATTTAACATATTCACCTGCTTTGTATTCTTTTAATTTATACGCTCCTGTACCGACAGGCTCAGCATTTTTAGGACTGTTCGCTATATCGGTTTCACCTTCGTATATATGCTTTGGCATTATGAAAATGTTGCCTAAATTTTCTATCGCATTCATGGATATCTTTGGCAGCGTAAATTTCACCGTATAATCGTCGATCTTCTCGACTTTTACAGGTTTACCGTCAAATATGAGTTGGCCCCTGGCCCAGCCGCCGTTTGATTCCTTAAGCATCTGATCATATGTGAAAACAACATCATCGGCGGTAAAAGCCTGGCCATCCTGCCATTTTACATCTTTCCTGAGTTTTGCAGTGTAGCTTAAATAATCCGGCGATGGTGTCATGCTCTCCGCCAGGAAATAAACTATATTATTGGCGCCGTTATACATATACAAAGGCGAGTAAACAGCCTTAATCTCCATAAGCCCATATCTGTCACCGGTCGTTATCACATTTACAGCATTGCCAGGGTCTCCGTCAATACCATAAATAAATGTATCCGGTTTGGCCTTGCCGGTATCCTTACCCTTAATGGATTTATTTGCACATCCGCTTATCATAAGTAAAAAAGTAACTATAATTGCTATTGTTTTTATAATATTTCTTTTATTGTTCATATTTTCTTTCCTCTCTTTCTATATTGATTTCAATTCTCTTAATATCAAGTTGCTGCGTTATTTCAGTTCGTTTAAATCAGGTTTATCGAATATTATCCTTTCTCCATTGTTTATTACTATGCATGGTATCCCTACCCTGCCGCTTTTCTTTACTTCATCAAACTCATGCCTGTTGTCCCTGTACTTTAGAAACATTTTTAAATTAAATATACTGCTTGTAATATCAAGATATGCGTACCTGATATCATTATTTGAAAGAAACTCTTTCATATCCTTGCAGCCGTCTCAATACTTGCTCCCGAACAGCACTATCCTTTTCATATATCCTCCCCCCTTTGATCGGATGAGTACAAATTCTGAAAATAAAAAAACTCCTGTCTCATTTTCAGAGGCAGAAGTTCAATTCCGCGGTTCCACTCTGTTTGCCACAAAAACGGCATCTCATCGTTTTAGCAACAATAAATATGCTCTAATACTATAACGGGTACACCCGCCGGAGCCTACTATTAATTCGATCCGGTGCTCGAGAATGCATATTCGGTTAATTTTATCTTAAAATTCCTTCCAACCTGTGAGAACTTCTCTCTGTAAAATGTAAATTAACCTACTCTTTCCGTCAAAGCAATTCTTAGTATTTTACTCTGCTTTCTATATTATATTATCAGCATATGATTTTTGTCAATATGCATTGTTGAATTTGCAATATTCCAATTTTATGTTGCAAAATTATCATGAGAACTATTTCATATAAAAATTAATATACTGATATAAGCGGCTATAATTCATGTCAATATATGCCGTAATAAATAATTTTGCAACATGCCAATATTAATCTTTCACAATATCATATAATGTGTTAGAATCTAATTATTATTATATAAGAATGTGTGTATATATAATATCTGAAGAATATACACTCTATAAGGACTTCGATTCGTAATATAAGCTCTATGTTATTTTGAGCACTCATTCGCCAGATTTAAGTTCTATAAGTTCTAAGGCCAGCAGCCTTAAGAATCCAAGAGCTTTTGAAACTCGCTTTGCTCAGACAATCAAAAGCTCTACGGGATTCTTTTGCGGTAGCAAAGCCAAGAACTTATCAAAACTTTCATAATGCTTATTCGTTATTCAAAATAACATAATCCTATTTATACTGAATCAAAGATACTGGAAACTTAATATAAATAAACTGCAAGTTTGATGAATTGGAGATATGGGAGGAATGAGCATGTTTGATAGTTGTAAAATAGATGATAATGTTTTAAACAAGCTTGCTTATCTTGCAGAAAAGAACGGCAAAATAGACCCTGAATATTATACTATGTACGATGTAAAAAGAGGTCTTCGAAATAACAATGGTACAGGCGTACTGGTGGGCCTCACTCAAGTCGGCGATGTTCACGGTTATATCATCGATGAAGGCGAAAAAACACCTATCGATGGCAGATTGACTTACAGGGGCATCGACATAAAGGATATCGTAAATGGTTTTGAAAGCGAAAATAGATTCGGTTTTGAAGAGGTTTGTTATCTTCTCCTGTTCGGAAAGCTTCCAACAAAAACGGAATTAAAACAATTTCAGGAGATACTCGGTAAATGCAGATCCCTTCCGGAAGGATTCGTCGAGGATATGATATTAAAGGCACCAAGCAACGACATTATGAACAAGCTTGAAAGAAGCGTACTCGTATGCTATTCGTATGACCCTAACCCTGACGATATTTCCGTAAAGAATGTTTTAAGGCAGAGCATCGAGCTTATTTCCCGCTTTCCGGCTATGATCGCCTATGGATATCAGGCAAAGGCCCATTATTTTGATAATAAGAGTTTATATATCCATTCTCCACAGCCTAACTTGTCCACAGCCCAGAATATACTTCATATGATAAGGCCGGATAATAAATATACAAAAACAGAGGCTGAAACCCTTGACCTGGCGCTTGTCATCCATGCTGAACATGGCGGAGGCAATAATTCGGCTTTTGCAACGCATGTTGTATCTTCAACAGGAACCGATACCTATTCTGCAATAGCGGCGGCAGTAGGTTCATTAAAGGGGCCAAAGCATGGCGGTGCGAATATAAAGGTTATGGGAATGATAGACAATATAAAGAAAAACGTAAGCAACTGGGAAGATGACTCAGCCATAAGGGATTATTTGCTTAAGATTTTAAGAAAAGAAGCTTTTGATGGCTCAGGCTTGATATATGGAATAGGACATGCGGTTTATACAAAGTCCGACCCGAGGGCAGAACTTTTAAAAAGCAAAGCCGAACAACTGGCATCTGAAAAGGGAAGAATAAAGGAACTCAATCTTTATAAAAAGATTGAGGAAATATCCAAAAAGATATTTGCGGAATCAGGCAAGGTTATATCTGCAAATGTCGACTTCTATTCGGGTTTTGTATATGATATGCTGAATATCCCGAAGGAACTATACACACCGATTTTTGCAACGGCAAGAGTCCCCGGTTGGTGCGCTCACAGAATTGAGCAGCTCGTAAGCGAGCCTAAAATAGTAAGGCCGGCTTACAAAAACGTAAAGGAAGCCGTAAAATATATCAGACTCGACGAAAGGTAAAACATGAGGGTGTTGCACAGTGAATAAGTGATCCACTGTGCAACACCCTCATACAGTAATCAATATATCGAAAACGAAAACTGGCATCCATCGGGATAAAAACAAGTGCGATAAATCTTATCCCCCCATTCCCTCTTTAGCTTTGCATCCGTCAGAATGATTTCTTCTGTTTTCGCCTTCCCTGCTCCGGAAAATATTATTTGACCGCCGCCTTCTATGAAAAGCACTCCGTCCTTCCATTCCGTTTTTCTTAATGTCATAAGGGTAAGATAAGTGCCTTTTATCTGCGGCGTGAAAGTATCGGTAACGGTGATCCGCTGTCCCTTGACAAATTCAACCTTCCTTAAATAGCTCTGTACCGTCCCTGCAGGATAAGCCTTGGCAAGTTCCATAGTGATAGACACGCATGAATCCGAAAAGTTGACATCGCTTACTTCCGCCTTGTGTTCTGCTCCCGGAAGCTGAACTGCATCATTAAAGGTAAGAACATTGTGATAGCATGACTGCATCGTCCATATCTCATACCTCTGGGGTGAGAATGTCTTTCTGGAATAGGTTTCTACCCCCACATCGATAAGCAGGGGCCTGTTATCCCGATACAGCGTTATGCTTCCTGTATCATTATGATTGTGGCTGTCATTATTGCAGCCGGCTTTTACGGCCAGACAGAACTTATCGTCTCTTGCAATCATAAGGCCCGCACTCTCATACCAGATGTCGGGCTTCACTGGTGATTTGGAAGTGTCATAAGATGCAATTTCCTCCTCGTTGAATATACCCTGCAGGCGGTAGAACAGGTTACATGCCATCGGCTGAAGCCGTGCTGAATCCAGCTTATGGTCCATCGCTGCCCAGCTCATCATATCTTCATTTCCCGTACGCTTTGCAAAGAGGAATTCCCTTACTCCCGCCCGTCCGGCTATGGGTGAACAGTCCGCAAAATTGATATAGTATCGATCGTCTACGTGGACATTCATGATGTACGAGGCGATGTTCTTGATCTTATTTTTCTGATATACATTAAGGAATGCATCATCCATCACGGCATCCAAAACTTCAATGGCATTAAACAGGCAAAGGCCAGCTGCACGGTAATAGCCGGCTCCTTCATCGCAGCATCCATCCTCCCCATACCCGTCAACAAAATAATCAAGGCCTCTGCATGCCTGCAGAATCACCTCATGTATATCATTATCCGTAATGTTCTCCCTGCTTGTCAGCGCAATCAGCACGTTCTGGGTAATCCACGGGGTCCAATTGTTTACACGTCCCCATCCCCCCATCCAGCCAAAGCGGTTTCTCAGGTAAGGCGTAAGGATGCGGTCTGTGATTTCCCTATCGATCCTTTTGGTGATAAACGGGCAGATCTCATCCAGTTCCTCTTTCAGCAGATATTCCGCCATGGCCAGCTGAGCGCCCGTCTCGGCAGCAAACAAATCAAGTATCGGATCGGTACTGTCCGGCAGGCAGTAATGCTGCGACCACATATAGCAATTATGAGCCGGAATCTGCCAGCCGCTCTCTTCACAAATTGCCATAAGCCCGTTCACGATATCGTCAAGAAACCTTCCCCCTCCTTCTGCACATTCCGCCAGTATCAGCGTATTCAATATTCTTCTCCGGTTAAAATATAGTGCTTCATAGTTGGAACGGTTCCCTGTCCGGCAAAACTCCATGTACTTTGTGGCAGGAAGCACAGGATAAGCATAATTGATGTATTTTTCTCCCTCTTGAATGATTTCCTGCCTGAAATCATCCGGAAGGCTCTCCCAGCGCTTTCTGTCCGATTCTGGTGCATATGGTGCAAACTTCTTAAAATCCTTCCGATATGACTGCGCAATCCCAACAAACAATTACAATTCCCCACTTTCAAATATAAAATAAAAGATCCAATTAATAATCGAAAAAATATAATATAATGACAAGAATCAATTCTCTTTAGTTATTAAATCGAGGACATTTATTATTTTCACTTTAACATTAATTTACTATTTTGCAAATCCTGAATGTTGTATGGATGGACTATATTAAGCTCCATATTTCTATATATACTAAATAGTATTACATTTTTTGTTATCTCCTGTATTTTCCTCTGCTTACATACCAAACCTGTAAATCGAGCAAAACATATGAGAAAATTTTCATTAAACCGAATTAACCTGTAAGTCTGCATTTACAATCTGTTTGTGAATTATGGCAATAAATATTTTTCAGATCCTGATAATGACGCTTCAATTATATTGTGTATAATATTAATGAAACAGAATAATGGAGGCATAGAGCATGGAGTTTAAAGTCAAGAAAGAGTTAAGAAGATTAATGATTGAAAAAAGAAATTCGATGGATTTGAATAAAAAAGCCGAATGGGATAATAAAATAACATCTCAGCTTATAGAGAGTTCATTCTATGAAAATGCTAAAATTATATTTACTTATGTAAGCTTTGGCAGCGAAGTGGATACCCACTATTTTATAAAATATGCCTTAAACGATAAAAAGGTATTGTGCGTACCAAAGATAATATCAAAAAACGGTGTAATGAAGGCTTTCAGGATAAACAGTTTCAAGGATTTAAAAGCCGGTTCCTTTGGCATACCGGAGCCTGAAGACTGCCGCGTTGAAATCACGCCTTCAAAAATGAATTTGATATTGATGCCTGGATTGGTTTTTGACAGAGGAGGCGAAAGAGTCGGCTACGGTGCAGGATTTTATGACAGATTCCTTTATGGAGCGGGCAAAAAAGCAAGTAAAGTAGCCCTTGCATATGACTTTCAATTATTAAATAAAATCCCATCTGATAAGTTTGATATAAAAGCAGACGCAATAATAACAAATAAGGAAATAATCATCTTGTGAAACGCGCTTTATAATCCAAATGCTATAGGGGAAATTTGTAAAAAGATCTAGCGTCTGCTAAAGAAGCTTTGCATAAACTTCAGTATAAGTCAGCCTGCCGTTGATTCTCTCGGATTTCATCAGACTGATTTTCGCAACATCCATGTCCACCGGCAATATCGCCTTTGAAAAAGCATCCCTGTTAAAGTCGTCGGATAAGATAACTTCCCTGCCCATCGTCAGATGAGGTTTGAACTTGCGGTTTTCTAATGAAAATCCGTATTCACCAAGTGACCTGTAAAGCTTGTTATAAATGCCGCATAGCGCATTGCTTTTCATGGCTCCCATCCAGTATATATCGCCGCCGCCACGTCTAAAGCGCCCGACTCCCCTCAAGGTTATATTAAACGGCGGCTCGTCGATCTTATCCATTGCTTCCTTTACCTCATTCATTCTTTCGGTTTCACCGATAAATATAATCGTCAGGTGGAGGTTATCGCGCAAAGTAAAATTGCCGTGAACTGAACCCGCTTTGAGCCTTTGTATGTATCCTGAAAGTTTATTTTTAATCTGATCGTTGAATACAATTGCAATAAATAAACGCATTATATAACACCAAATCCTTCCAAATTACAGTAATAGCAACAATATGCCCATTCGATATTCATATTTTAACATAAGCATCGGCTATTATTCAATAACTGCAACTTTTCTCAAGGTAGGTGCATTTTTATATTTGAAAGATTTGTTCGAGATATGTAGAATATTATGTAGAATATTCAAAAATGTTATACTTTTACGGGGGTAAAATAATGTTTAAACTCATGCTGGTAGATGATGAAACCCTAGAGAGAGAAGGATTGAGGGATTTTATACCATGGAAAGAACTTGGAGTGAAAGTAGTAGGGGAGGCATCAGGATGTCCCCAAGCTTTAGAGATGGCTACCCGATTAAGGCCCGAGATTATAATAACTGATATAAAAATGCCGGACATGAGCGGGCTTGAACTCGCATCCAGGTTAAAGCCGGCTATGCCTTTATTAAAAGTCATTTTTGTGAGTGGATATCAGGATTTTGAATATGCTAAAAATGCTATATCATTAGACGCGTACGGCTACGTATTGAAACCGGTAGATGATGATGAACTGATGAACGTAGTAAAAAAGGCAGTTGACAGCATTATCGAAGAAAGGAACAGCATCCAAGAAAAAGAGGCTTTGAGGGTTCAGATAGCAGAAAGTTTGCCTCTCTTGCAGCAGCAATTTTTGAGGGATGTTATTTTTCACATCAACTGCCTGAAGGAAGCGGAATTATGGGATAGATCCTCTTACTTGGAACTTCCGTTTGATACGGGTTTATTTTGTGTTGCAGTAGTCAGTATAGATGACTACAAAAAGTACGATGACAAATTTACACAGGAAGACAAAGAGATTTTAAACAGATACGTATTAAATATGATTGGAGGAAATAGTATTCCTGGCATGGTATCTATGGCTCTGCAGATTAAAGAAGCCCTTTACGCCGTCATTATGAATATGAAAACCGATAATATTGACGGCATTGATTCATTTTTTAGAAAATTTATAGATACCTTAAATGATGTCTATGGTATGACCGCAACAGTGGGAATTAGCGAAACTGTAATAAACTATTCCGGTATATGGACACTGTATGATCAGGCGATGATGGCAATAAAGCATAAATGGTATTTGGGAAAGGGACAGATTATATTTTCTTCGGACCTTGAGGATGATGTTATATTAAAAAAGGCCAGCCCCGAATTGCCCGATATGGAAAACGACATCGTTCAGATAACTTTGTCTGGAGATATAGAAGGAGTGAATGCCGCCATAAGAGAATATTTCGATGGTATCCCCTTTGATAAAAAGAATTCTCCCGGTTATGTTAAAAATATCTCCTTAAATCTGGTTGCAGCCATTGAAAGAGCCCTTATAGAAAGAGGAGAAAACTTAAACGATATCCTTAAAGAAAATTTTAGAGGATTTGAAGATTTATTATGCTTGGAAACTATAACTGATGTCATTATGTGGGTGGAAAAAATATTTGCTGACGTCGCCACTTATATAAGAGAGCAGCATGAAGTTTAAATATCATGGATATTCCATGGTGTGCAACATATATTGCAAACCTGGCATACAAAATCGCAGGGGAGAAAGCACCAGGTAAATGGAAGAATATATTAGAAGGAAGATCACCAAAATTCCATTTTGAATTCCCGGGTTCAACTCATGGTTTCAGAATAGCATCTGATATCGAAGAAACGCTTGAATATGAAATACATAATACCACGGAGACATCTCATAGCGGCACAGGTTCATTAAAGATTGTAGCAAAACCATTGATGGGAGGAAAAGAGCTCCGTGTATTTTATAAGACATATTACAGGCCGAAAGATTTCCATGACAGTCGCTACGACCCGAGTTTTTCACCTGTTCTATATCCGGGGCAGAGGGTTACTGCAGGTGTAATGGTCCCTCAAGATACAGGTTATGGCGTACTTGCATGCCTATATGTAAAAGATGGAAATACAGGAAATATAATCGAAGGAAAAAAAGTCGATTTAAGTTTGGGCAATTGGAATGAACTGTCTTTTAACATCCCCCACCTTGATGGAGCATGCCTCGAAGAAGCAGGAGTCAAATTCATACCAAAGGACGGATGGAATGTTACATTGGTTGCCTATATCGATGATATGGACTTTAGAGGGGAACCCGACTATGCAATAGACTTTACAAAAGAGCGAATGGAAGTATGGAACGGCCTCCATCTTGAAGTGAGTCAGTTTACTTATCTTAAGGGAATATGGAGAATAGAAAACGGTGAGCTTAGCGGCAGCTGTTGCGATTTTGGGGAGGCATATACTGGAGGAAACAAGTGGAAGGATTATACCTTCGAAGCCACAATAAAGCCTCAGGTCGGTGAATACCATGGGATCAACTTCAGGGTACAGGGTGCCATAAGATCCTATTCAGTAGGATTAATTCCTTCTAACAAGCTAGCGCTCTCAAAAAATGAAAATGGATATAGAATCCTTGAGAAAGTCGATTTCCCGTGGCACTGCGGCGGCGAATATACTCTCAAAGTAGAAGCTAAAGGACCTTCGATAAAAGTTATGGATGGAGATAAAGTGCTTATAGAATACGAAGATTCAGACAAGCCATATCTTACCGGACAGGTAGGTGCTTGTATCCAGAAAGGCAGCCACTGTCATTATAAGGACTTTAAAATAGGGAAAATAAAATAGTTTCAATCTGGGGGAGCGCAAAAATGTACAATTATAGAAATGAACTATTTGATAAAGTTTATGGTTGTCTCCTGGGAGGATTGATTGGAGATGCTATGGGAGCGCCAGCGGAAGGTAAAACATATCGCGACATAAAAGAAAAATTTGGCTGGATTCACGATTTTAAAGGCTCGGGTACAGATGATTCAGCCATAAGATTAATCTTGTGTGAAGCTATTATTGGAAATGACGGATATGTTACTGCTGATGAATTTGCGGCCTCTTTTATAAAAAACAAGGAAAAGTATTATAACTTATTTTATATTCCTGTTAAAAATATGTTCCACAAGATTGAAAGCAAATTGACCCTTCCCGTGTATGCCGGATTTGGAAATATGCATAGCAGCAGTACGGCGATGTCTATCTCACCAATGGGACTTATCAATGCTTGCAATCCAAGGCAGGCCGCTGTTGAGACTTTTGATGTTGCAGGTCTCATTCATGCGGGTGATTCGACGTTTTGCAGGGACGGCGCTTGTGCCATGGCAGCGGCAATAGCCGAAGCGATAAAGCCGGAAGCCACAGTGGATTCCGTTATTGAAGCTTCTACCGCATACTTGCATAAAACAAGCTCTGCGGAGATGATCGGCTGGATAGATAGAACCATTAAAATGGCTAAAGAATTAAATAACTATGACAAATTCAGAGAAAAATTTTATAAAACAAATCTTGGCGATATTATCAGCGATTCAAGGGAAACAGTTCCTTGTGCTTTAGCCTTGTTTTATATTTCCAAAGGTGAACCTGAGCAGGCAATCTTGTATGGCGCTAATTTCGGCCGTGATGCAGATACTATAGGCACTATGGCAGGTGGTTTAGCCGGAGCATTTAAAGGAAGCAAAGGGTTGAAGCAAGAATGGGTTGATAAGATTGAAGCAAGCTATGGGAAAAAGCAAAATGTCAGTAAGGATTACGGCATAAATGATACGGAAGCAGTTAATCAAATGGAACTGGCCCAAAAGATAGTCGATATTATTGAAAAAAGAATGGAAGCACAGGAGAATCATATCAACACCTTGAAAAAACTCACAAATGAATAACAATATTTGCATGCGATAATTTTTATAATGATGTTCAATTATATCGGCGGATTTTTAATCATATTCAATGGATATCAAACGTTCTAAGCGACGAAAAATAGATTGGGGGAAACTTTATGAAACTCTCGATAGCTATCGCGTCAAAGGGTTCTCCACCTTCGGCATTTGTTGTTTGGAGGGGATTTGAAGACTCTATTAGAAAAGCGGCAGAGCTTGGATATGACGGTGTCGAGTTAGCGCTTAAAAGTGCTGATGAAGTTAATCCTGAAAAGCTTGCACGGCTATTGGATAATTTGAATCTTAAAGTAAGCTGTATAAGCACAGGGCAAATTTTTGCATCATTGGGTCTCTATTTTACTCAGGAAGATTTAGAGTTAAGGAAAAAGATGCTGGATGTTTTTTCAAAGCTTATATATCTTGCAAAAGATTTCGGGAAGATAATAAATATAGGAAGAGTAAGGGGCTTCATTGCAAAAGGCCGGACTAAAGAAAAAGCAGAAAATCTTTTTATAGATATGGTTAACAGATTATGCGATATAGCGGATCCATTGGGCGTAACTATTGTCGTAGAGCCAGTCAATCGCTATGAAATCAATTTTATCAACAATCTTGACGAAGGCAGCGACTTAATAAAAAAAGTGGGTTATACTAATATAGGTCTTATGCCTGATGTTTTTCATATGAACATAGAGGATGACAATATAGGCGAAAGTATAATACGCAACGGAAATTTAATAAAATATATACATTTTGCCGACTCCAATAGGCTCGCTCCCGGTCAGGGGCATATTAATTTCGATGAAGTATTCAATGCGCTCAAAAAAATACAGTTTAATGGATGGGCTTCTATTGAGATACTTCCGAAACCTGATCCTGATACTGCTGCTCTTCAAGCGGCAAAATTTATTATCCCAAGAATAAGGAACTATAATAAATTAAAATAGGTAAGGAAAGGAATTTGATAATGGATAAAGATGTAATCTGGATAGGAAACGACCATGGAGGCTACGAACTAAAGCTCCAGATCATGGAATATTTGAAACAGAATAATTACAAAGTACATAACGTGGGCTGCGACTCGACTAAGATCGTAAGGTACCCTTATTATGGGGCAAAGGTGGCAGGTGCTGTTTCGCGCGGCGAAGCAGCAAGAGGGATATTAATATGTTCCACTGGTATTGGCATGAGCATAATTGCTAATAAGTTCAAGGGCGTGAGGGCGTCTCTTTGTACCAGTACTTATATGGGAAAAATGACACGGGCTCATAATAACTCGAATATTCTATGCCTTGGAGGTAAAATAACCGGTGTATTTGAAGCATTAGATATTCTTCAAGCCTGGCTGAATACCGAATACCAAGGCGGAAGGCACGATATTTCATTGGGTTTAATCGAGGAAGCCGAACGGACATTATGCAACGAGGGCGGCTGGACCCCTAGCGGACCAATGAAATAATAAAGCAGATTACTGACGTCCATCATACCATTGTGGTGATCGGCGGCATCAACCGGAAAACCACTCCGATTTTCAACGGAATAGGCATTGACGGCATTGCAGCCGTGTCGGCCCTTATTTCAGCAAAAGATATCGCTTCGGAGGCAAGAATACTCAAAAATTTATCATTGCATATGCGGGGGTAATAGCATGCTGGACTTCAAAGCTGCAATTTTTGATCTGGATGGAACACTGATCGACTCCATGGGAGTATGGGAGAAAATCGATATCGATTTTCTGGCAAAGAGAAATCTGACTGTGCCTGAAAACTATGTCGGCGAAATCTGTACAAAAAGTTTTAAAGAAGCAGCTATTTATACAATTTCTTTATTCGGCTTACATGAAAGCACAGAGGCCATCATTAGTGAATGGAACAGAATGGCTATCGATGAATACAGCCATCGTGTCCCGTTAAAACCCCATG
The DNA here is from genome assembly GCA_030016385.1 of Clostridiales bacterium. NCBI lineage: Bacteria > Bacillati > Bacillota > Clostridia > Eubacteriales > Clostridiales bacterium. The sequence goes on from JASEJN010000020.1 coordinate 17,384, forward strand.
CAAAAGAATATCTGCTGTTCTTGAAAAACCATGGTATCAAGCTCGGAACGGCTACCGCCCTTCCAAGGGTTCTTTATGAGCCGGTGCTAAAGAACAACGGCGTGTATGATTTATTTGACGCATTTGCTTCGACCGATGAAGTAAAACGCAGCAAGGAGAGTCCTGACATTTATCTGCTGGCGGCAGAAAAGCTTGATGTCTGTCCCGGCAAGTGCATCGCCTTTGAAGACGTCCTGCCCGGAATACAAGGCATAATCTCGGCAAGAATGACAGCATACGGGGTGTATGATAAATATTCTAAAAACGAAAAAACCGCCATCCAGAAACTATCCAAGTGTTATATTTACGACTTCGCAGAAATGATGGATGTAAATTCGTTTGTAAGTCGAAATACCTGATTTTTAGTGAAATGTAAAAAAGCAAAGAACCACTAAGCAATTTTTTAGCTTAGTGGTTCTTTACAAAAATGTGGTTGCGGGGGAAGGACTTGAACCTACGACCTTCGGGTTATGAGCCCGACGAGCTACCAACTGCTCCACCCCGCGACAAATGTTAAAGCAATGATACAAATAATCATCAGATTAAGTAATGTTGTAAGCCACTTTCTGTTTTTAACAATCATCTGTCTACCATTTCTGGTCCCCCGCCAGTTCAATTCCCTTAAGGGGGTTCCCCTACCGTAATTTGGGTTTCTACATCGAGGGGTTTACAATCGTTCCATCTTCACTGTCACCAGTGAAGCTCGTCTCTGTTGCACTTTCAGGGTACTCATGCCTTGATTCAAGAATACTTTCCCCGCCGTCGGGTTACCCCGCCCTCCCTTGCGAGAGGCTCGATCCTTTTGGCACGGACTTCTCAGTCTGTGGTAGTGTGGACTTTCCTCTATGATACCATAGCGATTGTCCGCATTGCTTAATCTCGATTATTTAATTATTCTCACCGGAACAACATATCTTTATTCCAGTTTTTCAACGACTTCAGGACTCCAATGGTACTATTTCCATACCAGAAATATATTATATATCATTTTACGTAATTTTCAAACCGTTAAATACTAGCATTTTTACAATAGAATCCACCCCATACCGCCATATAAGCATTTATGCTCGAAATAGCCCTCTTTTTTGAAAAACATGCTCGACATGATTTTCGGCCTCTGTATCATCAAAATCCTCATAAATATACCAAGGTGTGTAAAGATTAATTGATTTGACCTGTCATGCAGATTAGAATATATACCCTGCTGATTATAAATCTAAGGCATCTTGAAATATGCTGCTATATATTCTTATCTGTTTGCAGTTTTAAGGATACTGAAATTAAACTTTATATTAAGCACGATCATGCCTAAGAAGATGAACGCGCATCCTAAGAGTTCCCTGCCTGTGAGGGCATCTCCTATAAATGTCGAAAATATAGCTCCGAATACTGGTTCTGCAAGGTAGATGATTGCCGCATGCGTTGGCTGCGTCAGAGGCTGCATTTTATTTTGAACCGACATAGCTATTGCTGAGCAAAATACAGATGTGAATATTAAAGCAAATATCGAATACGGGTTGAGTACAATATGCAGCCCTTCAACCCCTATAGCAGGTATAAACGCAAGGATGCCTACCACAAATGTTTCGAGGCAGGCAAGAAGAAGCACGTCGCATTCCCTGCTGTATCTATCGACAAACAGTATCTGAGATGAAAAACATATGGCGCCCAAAAGAGTAAGAACATCTCCGATATTTATGCCGTTTATTCCATTTATGGATATAAACCCGAGTCCTATAAGCGATAATATGATGCCGAATATCGTCTTCCCATCGGGGAATTTTTTGTACAATATAGCTATCATAACAGGTACAAAAACAACATTAAGCCCCGTTATAAAACCCGACTTGCTGGGAGTTGTATAAACAAGCCCCACAACCTGAAATATACTGCCGAGCAGAAGCGATATTCCGATTAAAAAAGCACCCTTTACTGCTATAACATTTATTTTTTTAAACCGCTTATGAAAAATCAGCGCCATAATTAAAGCAGCCAGCATGTTTCTAAAAGCTATATAGGAATATGGAAGAAAATATTTATTTTTTAATACTATGCTCATTACAGGAAAGCTCGCGCCCCATAACACGGTAATTCCGAGCAAACATAGATCCGCCTTAAGTGTCTTCATCGTTCCGGCCTTTCAGTTTAAAATAATTTTATTCTGTTTATGATTTTTTGCCTTTTATAATAACGTAAAATATTATATATTATATTTATATACAATGAAAGAAATATATTTTGCCCGGTGCATATTTTATATTTGGATACATTAAATTTTGCCCGGAGTTTTGATATGTTTAAGGATGGCCAGTCAATGCAGATTATAAATAAAAAAAAGTTTGTTTTTCGTGCTATCGTTTTTGTCTTTGCGTATGGGCTCGGCATTTATAATGCCGGTATTTTAGAAAGTATATTTTATTATAAAATAAAATTCATAAGAGTCTACCATATACTCTGGGCATTTTTGATGCTCAATATGGTGAAAGTTTCCATCCCCACACTTAACAGACATATTTCAGGTGGCAAAATGTTTGCAAAATACTTTAAGGAAGATCCCGGCTATAGCAAAGATGTACTGTATGAATACATAAAAAAAAACAACCAGAGAGCCCTTCTGGTTGCAGTTCTATGGGTTATGCTTTTATTTTCCATAGGTTTTTTATATTATAAAAATATAATAAATAAACTTGCAATACATTTGATCGTGGTGCTTTTTTATTTCGGCGATATATTTTGCATAAATGTATGGTGCCCCTTCAGAACATTTATCGTTAAAAGCAAATGCTGCAACTCCTGCAGAATATTCAACTGGGGATATTTTATGAATTTCTCACCATACATCTTTATACCATCCTTCTGGACATACAGCTTGGTTGCCATGTCGCTTATCCTGCTGGTACAATGGGAATACCTGCACCATAAATACCCATACAGGTTCTACGAAGTATCCAACCTTTACCTTCGATGTTCCAGCTGCTTGAACGGCAAATGTCATTATATGAATACAAAAATACTTTAATAGGTGATTATGACACCTGTGAGTGGATAAAATTATCAATCCTCTTTAAGGCTTCCATGATTTTGTCCATGGAAGTTGCATAGCAGGCCCTTACGAATCCTTCTCCGCATTGTCCGAAAGCATTCCCGGGTATGACCAGTACTTTTTCTGTTTTTAACAGCTTTTCGCAAAATTCATCCGATGTAAGGCCGGTGGACTTTATGCTGGGGAAGGCGTAAAAGGCTCCTTGGGGTTCAAAGCATTGAAGCCCCATTTTTCTGAAACCGTTTACCATCACATTCCTTCTCCTGTTATACTCCCTGACCATTTCACCGACACTTTCATAACTATTCTTAAGAGCCTCAATTGCTGCATACTGCGACATAGTCGGAGAGCACATTATCGCATACTGGTGTATCTTTTTCATAGCGCTAATGAGTGATGGATGCCCGCAGACATACCCAAGCCTCCAGCCTGTCATGGCATATGCTTTTGAAAAACCGCTGACAAGTATCGTCTTGTCCTTCATCTCAGGAAAACTTGCTATCGAAACATGCTTTTTCCCATATGTAAGTTCAGCATATATTTCATCTGATAAAACTATGATATTCTTATCTTTTAAAACATCCACAATAGCCTTAATCCCATCTTTTGTCATTATGGCACCAGTCGGATTATTCGGGAAAGGAAAAATCAGAACTTTTGTTTTTGGAGTTATGGCATTCTCCAAAAGTTTTGGAGTAAGCTTGAAATTATCCTCGGCTCTTAAGTTTACGACTTTAGGAGTTGCTCCGGCAAATGCGGTGCATCCCTTATATGCTACAAAGCTCGGTTCGGGTATGATCACTTCATCGCCCGGGCCCACCAGCGCCCTTAAGGCAATATCTATCGCCTCGCTTCCCCCGACAGTAACGATTATTTGATCTTCCGGATTATAGCTGACACAGAAATTCTTTTTCAAATAATCTGCAATTTCCTTTCGAAGCTCAATTAGCCCGGCATTTGCAGAATAATGAGTATGCCCCTTTTCAAGGGAATAGATACTCGCTTCCCTTATATTCCACGGTGTAACAAAATCCGGTTCGCCGATTCCAAGGGATATGACATTCTCCATCTCATTGATGATATCAAAATATTTCCTTATCCCTGACGGAGGAATATTTTTAATTTTGGGCAGTATCATATCCTCCATGTTCATATGATTATGGCCTCCCTGTCATCCTGCTCCTTTCCTTCAAATTCAACACCCTCGTCCTTATACTTTTTAAGCACAAAATGGGTTGCAGTGCTTAAAACATATTCCTGCACAGCCAGTTTTTGAGACACAAAAAGCGCAACTTCCTTCATCGTTTTGCCCTCGATAATAACGGCAAGGTCAAACCCGCCCGACATAAGGTAACAAGCTTTTACCTCGGGAAATCTGTATATCCTCGCGGCGATCTTGTCAAAGCCATATTCCCTCTGGGGAGTCACCTTGATTTCAATAAAGGCCATAACGCTTTCTTTATCTGTCTTTTCCCAATTAATCAATGTCATATAGCCAAGGATGATTTTTTTATCTTCATACTCTTTAATGGACTTCTGAACTTCTTCTATGCCCTTTCCTGTCATCTCTGCTATTTCTTTCGCACTCAACTTGCTGTTCTTCTCAAGAATTTCAAGAATCTCTTCCATATAATTACCTCCTTAAGTCAAAATGGAATATAAGACAACTTCGATTCGTAATTTGAGCTTATGTTATTTATGCCTGATTTCATATTGCGAATTAAATATAAGGCAATTAAGAACGCTTAATAATTATTATATCATTAAACTTATAAATAAAAAAAGACTATCGTAAGCTGCATTAAAGCAGTTATACGACAGCCTCTCAATATTAAAATATTAACAATGTTTTAATTCTTAATCTATTATAACAACAGGTTTTATAAGGTCAGGCTGTTTATTTTTCATCATGAGAAGAGCCTCTTCGAGCTTATCGAATCCATGGAAAACATGGGTAACAAGTTTGGAAGGATCAACTCTCTTATATTTTACAAGGCTTGCAAGAGCTTCCATTCTCACTCTTCCTCCCGGGCAAAGCCCTCCTTTGATCGTCTTATCAGCCATTCCGCTTCCCCACTCAATTCTCGGGATCGGAATAGTGTCGCCTGAACCGAAATAATTTACATTCCCTACCGAACCACCTGGCTTTAACATCTTTATTGCCTGAGATATAGATTCGGATGTGCCTCCGGCAACTACTACATTATCAACGCCTTTTCCATCCGTTAATTTCATGATTTGCTCAACTATATCTCCCTTTTTATAATTGACGATATCCGTTGCGCCATACTCTTTTGCAACCTCAACACACTTAGGCCTGCTTCCTACCGCTATAAGCCTGCCGGCTCCCCTCAGCTTCGCTCCTGCCACCGACATGAGACCTACCGCGCCTATTCCTATAACGACTACTGATGCACCTAACTTTACATCTGCAAGCTCTACGCCATGAAAACCGGTTGTCACCATATCGGATACCATAACAGCCTGCTCCAAGGAAACACCTTCAGGTATCAGGGCAAGGTTCATATCCGCATCATTTACATGAAAATACTCGGCAAATACACCATCTTTAAAATTTGAGAACTTCCATCCTGCAAGCATTCCGCCTGAATGCTGATGAAATCCCCTCTGTACCTCCATGGATCTCCAGTCTGGAGTTACGGCAGGAACAATAACCCTGTCACCGGGTTTAAAATCCTTGACTTCGCTTCCTACTTCAACGACTTCTCCTACTGCTTCGTGTCCAAGTATCATATCGTGTCTGCGTCCCAAGGCGCCTTCAAATACCGTGTGTATATCAGAAGTGCATGGGGCAACAGCTAAAGGTCTTACCAAGGCATCATATATGCCAACTTTAGGCTTTTCTTTTTCTATCCAGCCAACCTTTCCAATATCTATCATAGCTAAACCCTTCATGAAAACTTCCTCCTTTGTTGGTTAATTTATTAACAATTGATATTGTAGCACAAATTTATAAAAATCGCAACAGATAGAAATTGGCGAATTATAAGCAAATAATCAGGCTATCTGCTTTTTTTATCGTGCTTAATTCTGCAAATGCTTGTGTACCTTCGTATATTTATATTGCTTTTGCCATGTCTGCTGCTCCTCGATTCTTTTTTGCTTATATTATGGCTATCTATACTATTCCGGCGATACTTATTATTTTCTCCTGGATTAGCTTTATCATTCCTGGAATAATTTTTTTTGCTTTCAGTTTTACTTTCCGTTTTATTGATAACTGAGTCATTGCCTTTCTGAAAATCGATTTTTTCATGCGATTTCCCATTTTGAATTGCTTTGCCATCATCGATTGTTTTCACATTATCGATTTTATTTTTATTTTGAGTCTGCTTATCAATGGAATTGTTCTGCTTTGTTTTATTAATACTTTTAGTTTCTTTTTTCGCAGGTGCGCTTGTGACAGACACATTCAATCCATTTTTGGAAACATAATTCTTAAACTGCGATAGGTTCGGCGGGCTTTGCTTTTTCGAATATATCTGTATTTTTACCTCATTGCCGTTTTGAGTATAATCATTATTTATAAAATTGTCCTTTTTGGATTGCTCGACGATCGAACTCAAACCGGCATTTATAGTCTTATTCCTTAACTTCACTTCCCCAAGAATTCTTTGACCGTCCTTATTCAAACCCTTGGAACTGATTATCCTGTCGAAAACGTTTGTTTTAAGCTGTATCGATGGATTTATATCCACAACTATTTCAGAATACGGCGAATAGTACGCATATGCGGCTGTTCCGCATGCTAGAATCATAAATAGAATTGATGCCGCCATGACCATACTCTTATAAAAGCTGTTGTGACCTTTTACTCTGCCTGTATATTCCTCTCCAATATCTACCGCTGTATGTCCGGTATAAACCTCATAGAACTTACCATTCTGGGACATAATTACTGCGGTATTTTTTTGTTTCTCCATTACAAGGCCCTTTCTAATCATTTTTTTCACCTGCTTTTATATTGAGATAAGATTTTATGTATTGGTAACTTTTACCTGATAATATCAGCATCAACGCCAAAAGATATCTTCGCCATTTCTCTATTTTTTTTCTTTTTGTATTCGTCAGACTTACAATTTGATTTACAGGCAATTGTTTTTTTCTTTTTATATATTCCATTATCATATTATTTTTTGTACATAAAAAGGCTATGTTCAAAAGCATATTCCTCGTATCCTCATGTGAGGGAGAAGATTTAACCAGCATTTCAAAGCTCAGCCCATATTCTTTAAGTTCATTTGAAAGCATCATTATTTCTTCCGCTCTGTTTTTATTTTCAATACCCTTTTCATATTCGCTAACAGAGATTTTTAAATCAATACATTCCTTTTTTTCATTCTGGTCCTCAAACTCAAGAACAGGTATATTTTTATTTTTCCTAAAGTAATCTATAAGAGAATTTTTTATCACTATACCCGCATAGCTGTAAAAATTACCCTTGGAATTATTGAACGTATCGCATGCCTTGTTAAATGCCATAAGTGATATACTTAGCTCATCATCATTATTCCAATCAAGTTTCCTTTTGCATATGTGCTCCGTGCAGGCGTATATAAATCCTTTATTTTCTTCAATAAATGCATTTCTGTTTTCTGGGTCAAGAATGCTCAAATTCATTAAAACACCTGCCTCTATATCTATATTACGTACATTCAAAGCAAATTAAGGGGGGCTTTTAGATTTTCGGTACAAGTACTCAATATATATTATTATATCATTACAATCCATTGGAATGTATATTTTACTTCGATTGCTGTAAAAATGCTCATAATAAACAAAAATAGGGAGCATAATATGCACCCTATTTCGACCCTTTATGTTAGTTGGTGGCAACAACTGAACTGCCGGTTGAAGGAGCAGTCGCCGGAGCCTGTCTTAGTACTTTCAATACATCCTCTAAATCTAAATTCAGTTTGACAAGTGCATTAAACCTCTGTGACATCCTTTGAATCACTTTATCCAATGAACTCAGGGCATTATTGAAATCTTTTTTATTGAGTTTTCCCTGCGTATCCGATATCAGATCTTTATATGAAGCCGTTCCTTCAATATTGTTAATGTCCGTCTTCAATATCTGGGCCTTTGACAATAAAGTGCTCAACATGTCGCTTGTAAGCGTCTTTTTACCCGATTTAATATCATTCAATATCGATTCAAGTTCAGTTTTCTTTTGCTGAAGAAGCTGCTTTTGCTCTTTTATCTTTTCCTGAAGCTGTTTCATTGTTTCATGCTTTGCCTTGATTTGATTTTTAAAATCTTCTATCTGCTTCTTTTTTTCTTCATTTTGCTTTTCGATTATTTCTTTTTTGGCCTGTTCTTGTTCATTTTTAATGAGCTTGCCGGTTTTCCCAAACAAAACATCATGTAATTTTTCAACGGTTTGTTTTATTTGAATACCCTGTACCGCTTTTTTTCTATTGAGTTTTATGCCATTTGTTTTATTCTTTGGGTATGCAAAAACATTATGTAATTTTTTAACGGTTTGTTTTATCTTGATACCTTGTGATGATTTTTTTGTATTGCCTTTTATTCCACATGTTTTATCCTTTGCGTATGCAGCTGTCGGCAATACCAATAAAACAGACAATATTACCGCAATAATCCTTTTATTTTTCATATATTATACCTCCATTTAATTAAGCGGACTTAAATCTATATCTTTAAAATCATCAGTGGATTTTAAAGAATCTTCTATCCCACTTGTAATCGAATCAAATTTTTTATCGATCTGCGATTTTTGAGCAGCATTCAGTTCAGATGCAGAATCGCTTTTTTCAGTTTTAGAACTGGTACTCTTATCATCACCTCTCTTGTCTTGCGAAACTTCAGACTTGTTTATGGTGTTTTTTGAATCATCATTTTTGTATTTTTGATTATTCAAGTTTTTTCCACGGCATCCCGATAATAGAAACATCAATGCTATGAATACTAAAATGATCTTGAATTTCAAGCTAAAACCTCCTTTTTTAATCTCATTCATTTTTATATACGCTTGTAATATTTATTTTCAGGGGGTACTTATAAAAAATGGATAATATACTCGTTTACGACATTGAATCTGTGATAGAATGATGTTAAATAAGCACTGAATATTATTTTTAAAAGGAGAGATTGAACTATGGATGTATATGAAGCTATCTTAAAGAGAAGAGCTATTCGGAAGTTCAAACAGGACAAGATAAAAATAGATGTACTTAAAAAGATAATCAATGCTGCAAGATTGGCTCCTCAAGGATCTAATATGCAGCCGATGAAATATATCATAGTCTATGAAAAACAGACAGTAGACAAAATATTCGAAACAACAGCCTGGGCAGGTTATATAAGACCGCAGGCGGATCCTAAAGAAGGGGAAAGGCCTACTGCATATATCGCCGTCTTAGCTGATACAGAAATAAAAAAATCCGGTTATGATACAGATGCAGGTGCTGCAGTAGAAAATATGCTTTTAGCTGCCGCCGGGGAGGGAATAGGAAGCTGCTGGCTTGGCGCTATAAACAGGGACAGGATAAGACAGATACTATCCATCCCTGAAAGATATCGGATCCATACTTTGGTTGCCCTTGGCTATCCTGCTGAACATCCTGTTTCTGAAGATGAAAACGGCTCAATAAAATATTACAAAGATGAAAACGGGGTACTACATGTCCCAAAGAGGAAGTTAAACGATATCATATTAGATATCAAATGATCCACGTTTTCAGACGGCAATACTCTTTAATTCATCCGGATTTATATACGATGCCGCCTCAGTATCCATTATTACGATGACATTATTATGAAGATAAAGCATCGATGCGGGCACCTTAGTGTTCACTACCGGTTTTATAAGCTTTGCCATTATCGGTGCTTTATCCGGCCCGGATGATAGAAGTATTATTTTTCTCGATTTCATAATCGTACCAAGCCCCATTGTAATGGCAAAACGCGGCACGTCGTCATAAGAATCAAAAAATCTTGAATTTGCCCGTATGGTATCTTCTGTAAGCTTTGTCATATGCGTTCCAACCATCAAAGCGCTTCCGGGCTCATTGAATCCTATATGTCCGTTTCTGCCGATTCCAAGCACCTGAAGGTCTATTCCTCCAGCATTCTCAATGGCTTTATCGTAATTCTTGCATTCGATTTCCACATTTTTGCATAATCCATCTGGTATATGGATGTTTTTTTTATCTATATTTATATGGCTGAACAAATTTACATCCATAAAATACCTGTAACTTTGGGGATGAACCGGCGGCAATCCATAATATTCATCCAGGTTGAATGTTTTTATATTCGAAAAGTCCAACCCCTTGTCGTATTCCTCAACAAGTTTTCGGTACATGCCAATCGGCGTGCTTCCTGTCGCAAGTCCTAAAACACTGTCTCTCTTATCATTTAGCTGATCTTTTATAATCTTTGCTCCGATGCTGCTCAATTCATCATAATCCTTTGCAATAATAAATTTCATAGTGCTCATCTCCTGTAAATGTTTACATTGAAAACATATTTATCAGATCTATAAAGGGATTCTTCATAATATAAATTCAAACCCTTATCGGTAACATGCACAGCCGTAACTTTAAGTATAGGCGCAGGCTCTTTAAGGTTAAAGAGCTTCAACTCGTCTGGCCCTGTTATTACAGCCTCCAGAGTGGTTTTTACATGATCTATGCTGTAATCATATTTATCTTTTAAAAGCTTATATACAGAACCCTTAAAATCGTCTTTTTTTATATTTCCTATATACTTTACGGGTATATACATTTCTTCTACGCCTATTATCATTTTCTCAATCGTCCTGAATCTTTGGATATAATAAACATCCTCGTAATTATCGAGTCCCAGTCTCTCCATTACGCTCATATCGGCAACCTCTATTTCAAAGTTTTTCACGATATTGCATGCCTCAAGTCCCTGATTTAGCGCTGCCTCGGTAAAGCTCATGGCATCCGATTGCTCAATCCTCTGCTCTCTTACAAACGTTCCCTTTCCTTTTTCTCTATAGAGTATCCCTTCGCTCACAAGCTCATTCAATGCCTGACGTATGGTCATCCTGCTTACTCCAAACATTTCCGAAAGCTCCCTCTCGCTCGAAATAGGCGAATCAGGAAGCCATTCGCCTTTTTTTATCCTGTTTAATATAATCTGCTTTAGCTGAAAGTATATGGGGATAGGGCTTTTCTTATTTATCTCCATCATTACCACCCCTTATATATATTATAATGTATAGTGTTATAGTTGTCTATACCAGTTGTGAATAATCTCCGATTCCTAATATGGGATACATCCTTCAATCGCTGCGAAAATGCTGACCAGAAAAAATGAGCTGGGAAAAACACAGATTTGAATAATATTATTTCAATGTTCTAAGGAGGGCATTGATCTCGCCGTTTATCTTTTTTACATCTACGGAACCGATCAAATTATCGTTTATATTGTATTTTCGCTTTAAACTGAGTATCCTGTAAACACTTTCATCAACTCTGGCTTTGCTTATGGTGCCCTTTGAAACTGCGCTTTTGAGCGCGGTTATGACGGCGACTTCATTATCATGTCCATGGCAGACGAGTATTATATCGCACCCTGCATTTACAGATTTAACGGCCGCACTTCTTATATCATAGTTTTTAGTAATCGCACCCATCGTCATATCGTCCGTAATTATGACCCCTGTATATTTAAGATAATTTCTCAAAATACCGGTTATGATAGATTTTGACATTGAAGACGGATAATCGGCATCTATCTTGGGAAACAATATATGCGCCGCCATCACCCCGTCAACACCATTTTTTATCGATTCCTGAAATGGAATAAGTTCAAAACTTTTAAGCTTATCCAAGCTGTGATTTACTGAAGGGAGCCCTATATGCGAATCGACAAAAGTATCACCATGCCCCGGAAAATGCTTTACAACGGAGATTACATTTTGAGACTTTAAACCTTTGACAGTCTGAATGCCGAGTTTTGTAACAATATTTGCATTTGCTCCAAAGGATCTGTCCCCTATTACAGGATTTTCAGGGTTGCTGTTTATGTCGAGGACCGGGGCAAAGTCCATATTAAATCCAAATGATTTTATCTTATGCGCTATTGCAACTCCCACCTTATATGAAAAAGCGGCATTATTGGCTCTGCCGATTGTACTGTTGGGGGGAAAATTTGCAAATTCTGCGGGCATTCTGCTTATTCTTCCTCCTTCTTCATCTACAGAAATGAACAGGGGAATTTTATTCTTTGAATTCGCCTTTTTTAATGAATTTAATAATCCGAGGAGCTGGCTCGTATTTTTTACATTTTGACTCAGCACAATAAAACCGCCGACATGGTAGCTGTTTATCATCTTCAATGCATTGCCGTCTGCAGTATATGAATCTATACCTGTTATAACCATCTGACCTAATTTTTCGTCTAACGTCATACTATCTAATTGTTTCTTTACAGGATCCGTGCCATTGGTTTTCGGCTGTATTTTATTTTCGTTATTGCCATTGGTGCTCTGCTTTGGCGGCACCGTATTATTATCTTTTGCATTATCACTTGACGAGGGATTTTTGCCCTGCGGTCCTAGTATCTTTCTATTGCCTTTAATATTTCTTATCAGACTGCATCCTGATAAAAAGATAAATGCTGTTATTATGAATAATGCTATCAATTTTCTAGTCATTTAAACTCCTCCAAGCTTTTAGATAATCATTAATCTCTGTTTAATATGCGACTGCTGTAACTAAAATATAAAATAAAGCAATCTGATTATAGCATAAGCTATTTTGATAAATCTATTATATAATATATTCATAGTGATAAATTATCGGGAGGTGTTAAAATGGCATTTATCGAATGTCATTTCTTTTCAGATGTACTAGGAGTTTCAGCATCTATAAGCGTTTTACTGCCGCAGGAGGCTAAGCAGCAGATAGGGATGGAGGGATCTTCAAGGAAGGGTAACTATCCCACTCTTTATCTTCTCCACGGCCTTTCGGACGATCACACAATATGGATGAGAAGAACATCCATAGAAAGATATGTATCGGATATGGGACTTGCAGTTGTCATGCCCGAAGTAGGAAGAAGCTTTTATACCGATATGAAAAGGGGGTATAATTATTTTACCTACATAACGGAAGAACTTCCTAAGGTGGCACGCTCATTCTTCCACCTTTCAGACAGACGTGAGGATAATTTTATAGCCGGTCTATCCATGGGAGGGTACGGTGCATTTAAAATTGCACTCAGCTGCCCTGAAAAATATGCCGCGGCAGCAAGCCTCTCAGGTGTCCTTGACATAACCGCCATCAACATGAGAAACGATATACAAAGCCGTTCAGAAGCTGAGAACGTATTTGGAGACTTGAATAATCTTAAAGACAGTAAAAATGATGTTCTGTACCTTGCTAAAAAATTAGACTCATCCGATGGGCCAAAACCTATGCTTTACCAGGCCTGTGGAACTGAAGACCCTCTGTATGAAAACAATCAGACTTTTAGAAATGCCATCAAGGATTTAAGCTACGATTATACGTATGAGGAAGGTCCCGGCACGCATGAATGGGGTTTCTGGGACTCCTATATACAAAAAGTCTTGAAATGGCTTCCTCTGAAAAATTGCTAAGATAAGCAAAAAATCTGTTCAATTTTGGGTATGCATATTTTTATTTGAAGAATATTATTCAATCGCTAAGTTCTAAGTATATAGAGTCTGTAAACTTGTTCAGGGCAGAATCAAAACCCAACTAAGTTCAAATATTGATTCTGCTTATCCTGAACATGCGTTAACAGACTCTAAAGACTTTCCGCTAATTGCTCTTTCCATAATATTCTTCAAATAATTTTGATACACCCCGATTACGAGCGGATTTTTTTGCATGGCTAAATATTTTAAATGGTACTATCCCATGCTGCATATAATTTGTCGATTCTATTTAACAGGTCGTTATATTCACGATATTTTTCAGGATCCGTCCCGCTATCAAATGACCGCTCCATATCCTTTGCCATCTTTTCAAGCCTCATTATTTCCCATTCTATATTATCGCCGTCTATCTTTGTACCATCGCTTTTTATCTTTTCGCTCACATTTTCCTTTTTCCATTTTCCCTGTTTGTGAATCGTCCTGTCATCCGAATTATAAGCCTTATCTTTCATCTGCCTGTAATGCTCATAGTTTCCCTCATATGAATTTATCCTGCATCCCGATATTTCAAGTATCCTGTTTACACAACTGTTCAGAAAATATCTGTCGTGGGTCACCGCAATAACAGTGCCTTTAAATTCTAAAAGTGCAGACTCTAATGCTTCCCTTGCGGCTATGTCCAGGTGATTTGTGGGCTCATCAAGTATAAGGCATGTAGGCTCGCCGAGCATTATACACGCAAGATACAGCCTTACTCTTTCTCCGCCACTTAAAACGCCGATACTCTTTTTTGTATCATCGCCATAAAACTGAAACCTCGACAGATAATCCAAAGCCTCGGATTGCAGCATTTCTTTCTGGGCCATTATTTCATCCACGACAGTTCTGTTCTCATCCTTAAAAGAAATCTCCTGTCCCATGTATGAATATTTGACCCATTCACCCAACCTTACATAGCCTTTGTAATCCTTATCATTTCCAAGCAGTATATTTATAAGCGTAGTCTTACCGCATCCATTCGGTCCGATTATTCCTACCCTTTCACCGCCTCTTATGCAAAACTCCGCATTTTTGAATAAATCCACGTCTTTGAAACTCTTGAAAAGACCTCTTACTTCTGCAATATCCTTGCTTGTATGGTCAACTTTTTTAAATGCTATCTTCGGCGGATTTTTTTTATATAAATGGTTTCTCTGCTTCATTTCCTTCAAGTCTTTGAGTCTTTCTTCATTCCTTTTTTGCGTTATATGCTCCCGGCTTTTCCATGCGCTTATTCTTCCCATGCTTTTAAGTCTCTGTACAACTTCGTTATCCCTTTTGATTTGTATCTCAAGCCTCTTCTGTTCCTTTAAAAGATAATCCTTCATAATCCCCTTTTGTTCCATAAAATTAGTGTAGTTACCAGCCCTTTCGGTTATGCACCCATTTACAAGCTCAGCTACCCTTGTTGCGACATGGTCCAAAAAATACCTGTCATGGGATACTACAATAACTCCGCCGCTAAATTTACAAAGGAAGCCTTCAAGCCACTCGCAAGCGCCAATATCCAAATGATTTGTGGGCTCATCGAGTATTATAAGGTCCGGCTTAGTCAGCAGCATCCTGGCTATCGCGACACGCATCTTTTCGCCGCCGCTGAGTTTGCAAATGGGAATAGTAAGAGCCTCTTCCCGTATGTCCATCCCAAAGAGTATTTTTTTTATTTCCGTTTCGGCATTATATCCATCGATGGCTTCAAATCTTGAAGTAAGCTTTGCATATTCATCAAGCAACGTCTTCTGCTCATTTTTATCGGCTGGGGAAAGGTTCGACATCTTCATCTCAAGCTGTCTCATTTTCTTTTCCATACCCATCACATTCTTGCAATATATGGCTGTTTCCCCATTATCATCGTTTATAATATCATTCACGCTTTGCGAAAGATAGCCGACTTTTATATTGCGGGCGATCGAAACATTTCCGCTGTCACAGGATTCCAAGCCGACAGCTATTTTAAGGAGTGTGGATTTCCCCGAACCATTCGGTCCGATCAACGCAAGCCTTTCTCCCTTTTCCACTTTCAGGGTTACTCCGTTCAATACTGTCCTCATTTTAAATTCCTTAGTAATATTTTCCATTAATAATAAACTCATTTTACCATCCTCCCGACTTTTAAAAGTAAAAGGCCGCAAGCATGCTGCGACCTTTTATACAAAAAGGATAGTAAAATATAAAAAGCCGCAGAAAGAGTGATACTTTCCGCAGCTTTAATTCATAGATAACAACACTCATTATATATAGCAATCCTCAAATGAGTATAATAAATAAACCAAATACAGCACGCATTCGATTACCTGAAGTTGCCAAAAAACAAACCTAATAAAGCCCTTGCATTTTTATAAGGGCAAATAAAATTTTTTAAGCTTATCTGGCACCGGCTACTTCCTGTAATCAAGCTCCGGACAAAGCATCACCGATTTTTTTCATGCTCTGTTATCTCTGTACGAAGCCAATCCTGCGGCCTGATGCCAGCACATTAATATACATATCCATGATAGTATCCTCCTGTACCAGCAAAACTATTTATATTTCTTACAAATATAATATATCATATGCATTAAATAAAAACAACACCATCATTAAACTTTGATTTGTAATTTAGAATCAGGTATAAATAAACTTACGTCATTTTGAGAAACGAAATTCGCATTATGAGAGTTTTGATAAGTTCTTGGCCCCGCTGCCGCAAAGAATCCTTAGAACTTTTGAATGCCTGAGCTTTAGTTAAGTTTCAAAAGCTCTTGGATTCTCAAGGCTGCAGGCCTTAAAACTTACAAAACTTGAATCTGGCGAATGAGTGTTCAAAATAACATAAGTTCATATTACGAATTGAAGATTAATAATAAAAAGTTATTGACTAGCAGCATAACATATGTTATTATTAACTTATGATAGGAAGGAGAGGATATTATGCCCATTAGATATGCAATTTTGGGATTATTGAGTTATAAATCGCTTACAGGTTATGACCTTAAAAAAATCATGCAGGATTCACCTTTTATGTATTGGTCTGGAAACAACAACCAAATTTATAAGGCGTTAGTTGATCTGCATAATGAAGGCTATGTGACGAGTGAGATTTTCCATCAGGAAAGTTTTCCGTCAAAAAAAGTATACACAATTACGGATGCAGGTTTATCGGAATTAAAACGATGGACGCTATCTTTACCAGAAGTACCTGAAATAAGGAATACTTTTCTTGTTCAGCTTGCCTGGACGGCACAGCTTAGCAACAAAGAAATAGATTCGTTGCTATCCAAGTACGAGCAAGAAATAAATGGCCGGCTTGCTATTGAACAGCAAAAAATAAACAGAGGTTGCTTTTCCCCAAAACGGACACCTAGGGAAGCATGTATTTGGGAATTGCTGTATGACAATGTTTTAAAGGCTTATAAAAGTGAGCTGGAATGGGTGAATAAGGTTAGGCAGGCACTTCATAAATTCAACGATGCGGATTATGAAAAAAAAGCAAATAACTCAATCGGATCTGAAAGTGAGGAGAAATCAATGGATTATCAAGTTGTTGAAAAAGATAACCAAAAATATATCAAGCTGGACCATTCGGGAGCTTTTATCGAAAAGGAACAGGACGCTTTGAAACTCGTATCGATTTGTGCAGAGAATGGGACAAACCTTTTATTGATCCAGGATGAAAGATTACCCAATGAGTTTTTGCAGCTAAAAACAGGAATTGCAGGAGCGGTATTGCAGAAATTAGCTATGTACAATATTAAGGCGGTTGCCGTGCTTGACCAAGATAGAATCAAAGGCAAGTTCAGGGATTTTATTTTCGAAAGCAACCGCGGTAATACATTCAGAGTCTATAAAAGCTTCGACGAAGCCGAGCAGTGGCTTTTGAACAATAATCATTGAGTATCATTTCAGTTTCTAACGATCATTAGTGCTAGAATAAAAATAGTACAAGAGAAATTGAGAAAGTTCCCACACCGCTTTTAAAAATTTACTGATATTCTTTCATGACCCGCAAAAATCCCTTTCTTATGATCTGATAAGACCTCTTCAGCCGGGCATGGAAAGTGGAAGTATTCCAGCCGTTGAATGGTACAGATGACATTTTAACCTGCGTGATACCTGAAGCAGATATCCTCGCCGCTCCGATTCCGATCCTATCAAAAGTGCAGAATGAAATTTGACCGTTTTGATAAAAGTCGTCCACTTGTAATCTTTCAGCCGGATTGACCACACTCAGCAGATACCATGGGATTCGGATTTCGAAAGCGTTATCTTCAAAGTAGAAATCAGCCAGTGAATCGTACGATGGGCTTTTCGGATTTGCATCTCCAAACTTAAGCAGACCCGCTTCATAAGATTGCGGAGGAATGGTTTTATCAAATGGCAATACTATTTGATAGCTCAGCAGCATTTTTATCGGATTGAAGATTCCGCTATCCTTCTTGGGAGTTCCCATCGATTCGGGAAATACACGATTCTGTTTTGCATATTGATAATAAAACAAATCATAGTAAGCATTCGTCAAAAGTCTTGTACGACTTTTCCCGTCAAGCACAAGCAGAAAATCAGCCGGATCTGAAAAGGAAAGCTTGTAGGCGCTCGAGCTTCTATTCCCTCTTCCCGTTAAACCAATCCCTATGGCAAGCTTGTCCTTGTCAAACGAAAATGGCTTTTTAAAACGTCCCATCATGTATAAATAACCTTCATCCTCCCTTAGATAAAGGCTTGCTTCGGCAGTAGAAGATACAGGTTTATCACCCGACCACTCGCTTAAATCGCCGTCTGGATAGCATTTATTCTCCGATTCCCCAGGATCATAAGATAGGATTCCATAATGCTGTTCGGCGGATTGCTCATTCACCGTCCTTTGAATGGAATCGGCAGGCGCATATTTTACCGTATTCCACGTTTGTTTAAACCATTCATCCTGCCAGCTGAAAACCATCGCTCCTGCATAGCGCTCCCTGGCAATATCCTCAAGCATCGATACATCCATTTTCCCCTGGTCGGTTTCACTTATACCCCCTTGATTATAACCCATAATGCTTTTATGCGCCATGCCTCGGGAAGTAGAGAGCCCAAATTCCGACACGATTACCGGAACGCGGTAATGATTCTGCAAATCCCCGAGGTATGCTCTAAACGGATTTGTTTTGCCTGAAGGATCCCGATGGTTCACATACTCCCTCTGATAATTCAAAAATTCGGGATAATAAGGGTAAACATCCATGGCTGCGAAAAGCCCTGCTGCATACGCCTTTGTCCCTTGAATGTGCTCGGTATCCACGCTTACCATGTCTTCCTGCAGATCAGGCTCGTCGCTGTGCTTTATAGGGTCGGTGCCCGACCAATTCAAAAAAGCTACGGGATGCTGCGCATGATAATTGGAAGTCTCATAATCGACCAAAAAGTCTCCGGCCTGACATAAGAACGATTCAAATGGCGAGGCATTTTGCGTATAAAGGTATTTCCCTGAATAAAATCTTCGATCCGGATGGGCGTTATCGGTCTTTATTACAAAGTCAGGCGACCATTCCAGCCCCATGATATAGCCGGCCACATATTCCGACACATCCTTGTGATAGGTTGCTTTCGAGATGCTTCCATATGAAGTATAATCGCTTTTCCCGTGGACGATATCTACAGTTTCAAGAGCCGCTCTTTCAAACTGCTTGAGAATCGTTTCATTTTCTCCAAAGGCGTCGCCGATAACGGACATCTCCTCCTCATTGAACCATATCCCCTGAAGCAGATAAAGAATAGACTTGGGATGACCCCTGTTATAATCATAAAGTGCATTGTAGAAATCCGGATTCATAACAGTATAGACTTTGATGGTGTTTGCGTTCATCGCGGAAATTTCCGAAAACCACTTCAGATATGTGCTGTAAGGAATATCAGGATTGTCAAGATCCGTTGTCGGCAATGTCAATCCGATGTTGACACCTTTAAGGAACATGCATGTCCATTTGCCATTCTTATTTAGATAAAAATATTTTCCATTTGTCCGTGAATTGAGCCGTATTCCGACTATGTCCGCCGCCTGAACGGTTTTAGGCGGCGACGGGTAGGGATCCCTTCGCTGATTCTGAAAAATCACAAACAAGGCGGCAGCGGCAATGCATAAAGCGGGAATCAGGATAATCCACAAACGCTTTCTTATTTGATTCAAAATCGACCACCCTTTACTGAAATTTTACAAGCCCCTTTTGAAGAAGATAATAGGCCGGTTTCAAGCGTTCATGGAAAGTCGGAGTCGTCCATGCGTTCCAATCAAATTTTCCATCCAATGAAACCTTCATGCCTGCACTGCCGGTAACACCCATTCCGACCGAAAAGCCGTCCGCTTTTGTCGGAGAAATACTCTGCATTTGATATAAATCATTCATGATTTGTTTTTCTGAAGGGTCCATGACATTCAGAAGGGCCCATGGAATCCGGATTTCAAGGATGCCATCCTTATAGTTAAAATCTGCGAGAGATTGATAGTCCTCATGGGATGGATTACCGTCGCCGAATGTAAGTTTCCCCGTTTCATAACTTTCAAACGGGACCTGCGTATTTTCCGGAGGAACCGTCATCGGATAACCGATGCACTGTTTTAGCTGATCAAATCTTCCGCTATTTTTGGCAGCGATATCCGCGATGACCGGCAGCATTTGATATTGTTCAGCATAAAGATAATTGAACGAATCATAATAAGAGTCGACCATGATCCTGGTGTTGTTTTTTCCATTCACAACAATGACGAAATCAGCCCCTCTATCAAAATTTATATTTAAATCGTTCATCCTTATGTTTCCCTGACCGGGAATAGTATCCATAGGGATCACAAGTGTCGAAGCGTTGAAATCGAAATCCGGAATCTTCGCCATAAAATAGACATACCGTTCATCGCTTTTCATATAAAGCTGACCGGTGCTGTTCGTAAGCACAGGGGCATCTTTTGTCCAGTCTTTAATATCTGCGTCCACACAGCATATTGTCGTCTTCTCTCCCGGATCAAATGCCAAAATCCCAAACGACTGCTCATTATTCTGGATATTGGACCAAAGCGGCCGGTTGCCGGCAACATCAAACTGATCTGTGTTCCATGTTTTCTTAAACCATTCATCCTGCCATGAAAAAATCAGCCCTCCGGCATATTTTTCCTTATAAATGGAATTCATCATGTTCAGGATCATATCCCCTTGCTCAGTTTCAGAAATATTCCCCTGATTATAACCGGTGACGACGTTTTCATGCGCTTTACCCCTTGAAGTCGGTATCCCGAACTCGCCGATAATAACCGGCATGGTATGTGCCATTTTCAAATCCTTCAGATACGCTTCGTACGGATTTTTCTTTCCGCTCGAGTCTATATAATTTATATAGTCCCTCTGATAATTGAATGAATCCGGATAATAAGGATACACATTATAAGATGCAAATTCATTTGGCAGGAAACTGTCTCTGCTCTTGATGTCCTCCATGTTGACGGATACCATGTCGTCATCCGGATGAGGCTCATTCGGATGGGTAAGCGGATCCGTGGTAAACCAGTTGGTAAACGCAAGAGGCACCTGGTCTTTATATTTTTCTGTCTGGTATCGAATCAGCTCATCGCCCACCTGGCATAAAAATGCTTCAAACGGCGAGGCACTTTGCGTATAAAAGTATTTTCCGTCATATGAATTTTTCGCCGGATTATTGTTATTGGTAATTTTGACAAAATTCGGGTCCCATTCGATTCCAAGAATCCATCCGGCGAAATATTTTGAAACATCCACAGTATATGTGCCCGAAGCATATCCAGCCCGCAAGGGGAGCGTGATATCTCCGTGGATTATATCTGCAAGATTCTTTGCATCCTGTATGAAATCATCCATAATTTTTCCATTTTGAGCATAAGCATCACCGATAGATGTGATATCGTTTTCGTTAATCCAAACACCCTGAAAGAGATAGAGCGGATTTTTAGATTTTTTATTGAAGTCGGCAAAAGCGTTATAAAATTGAGGACGCTGTGCAGTGTAAACACGGATGCAATCGGCCCCCATTGCGCTGATCTCGGTAAACCACCGATAATAATCCTCATAGCTGATCGAAAGATCACCTGGATTCAGCCCCGGCTTTGTCGTACCTATATCCACACCCTTCAGGAATTTTTTATTCCATTTCCCCTTGTCGTAAAAATAAAAATAGTTTCCTTCAGCTTTAACTCTGTACTTCACATTTCCACTTATCACATAGCTGAACGAATCCTTGCCGCTGCCTGATACCTGACCGTCAAAATTTTCTCGATTTCCGCAGCCTGAAGACAGAAAAAACAGAGCAACCAAAAAAATTATAAAAATAAACCTTACCCAGGGTAATTTTTTTTTCATATTCAGCACCTCATTTATTAAAAGTCTTGCGCCTGATTTTTCCCCAGTCATTTTTAATCCAATGGTAACGAAGCATTCCCTCCACTCTGCAGAGTGTGACATACTGGCGATATCCGAAATTTTCAAGTACCGCATACCGTGTCAGATGAAAACATTGTTCCGCAGACATATATCCCTTGTCTTCAATCTGTTCGAGAATCAGTCCCCCAAATGAATAAATAATACCCAGGCACACTGCCAGCATAAGATACAAAATAAAATAATAAGGACTGAGAATGCCAAGAATCAGCGATAGCGGAATAATGAAATATCCAAGCACCTCTATCAAGGCTCCCAGCAATTCAAACAGCAAATTATACGGCATCGAAAACAATCCTACAAATCCATAGCGGGGATTGAGCATCATCGCTTTATGGGAAAGCAGCGAATCCATTAGTCCCACCTGCCAACGCCTTCTTTGATTCCGCAGATCGTGCAAAGACATCGGCCCCTGTGTCCAACAGATAGCATCCTCATAAAACTTCATCCTGTATTTTCTTTTGTGCTTGCGCAAATATCGGTGAAGACGAACGATGATTTCCATATCCTCTCCAATCGTGTTGTTCTTATATCCGCCACAATCGATAACCGCCTGTTTGCTGAAAACACCAAAGGCACCGGATACAATCAGCATGGAGCCGGTAATCCCCCAGCTTATGCGGCCGGCCAGAAACGCCCGGAAATATTCTACTATCTGAAATTTTTCCACTATTTTTTCAGGGATTTTAAATCTCTTCCACTCCCCGTTTTCGATGACCGAGCCGTTTGCAATCCGTACAAATCCTCCCGCCACAACGGTGCTGGTGTCCTTCAAAAACTCTGTGGAAAGCTTGAGCAATGAATCCTTCTCCAAGCGTGAATCGGCGTCAAGGCAGGCAAAAAGAGGATACGATGACACATTGATTCCTGCGTTAAGCGCATCGGATTTTCCACCCCGTTCCTTATCTACATAGATCAGATTGGGATATTCAAAATTATAGTAAACAGCCCGTATGTCCTTAGTAGGAATGGATACCTTAATGGAATATTGAATTTTCTTCAGATTAAAGTGATCGATTATGCTCTGATGCGTATGGTCCGTTGATCCGTCGTTGACGACGATCAGCTCGAACTGTGGGTAATTGAGTTTAAGGAGCTCTTCGATATTTTTAATGATATTTTCCTGTTCGTTGTGCGCAGGTACAACCAGCGAAATCGGTAAAAGATTTTCAGAATCCGCATATTCCCCATAATCAGAGGCGGGCATCCGCTTTTTATCCTGCTTAAGCTTTAGATAAGACATTATCAACTGGGCAATATACAAAAGTGACAAAACAAGCGTATATCCCATGCAGAAAATATTGAAGTAATAAATAAACCGCATGATGATGTTCATACCTTCGCCACCTCCCCTTTGCCCATATTATACGCTTTGGACAGTTCATTTTTAACAGCATCCGAAGCATATTTGTCATATCCTTTCAGAACGGCGTACACATATTTATGACTGGCATCCATCCTGATCAACGATTTTGCAGCGTTATGCCTTACCCACCAATCTGTATCCTGAATTGCCTCTGTTACTGCCTTCATACCGGTTTCGGTCGGGAAATTACTAAGCTCTTCCACTGCGGCGGCGCGAACCTGCCAGTTTAAATCATGCGTTTCAATGATCAAAGAGCGCTCACTCTTTGGATCGGCTATCTTCCCCAATGCGCGGATGCAGGCGATCTTCATATCCATATTTCTGCTGTTTAAACCCTGCAAATACGTCTCCTCGAATTCGCTTAAACGATACTTCGCTATTCCCTTTATGACACTTACCCTGATATATTCGTCGCCCTGGGCAATCAATCTTCGGGCGAGCGAACTGATATTTCCCGCATACTTCTCAAGGACTTCAATAATAATCCGGTGGGAATATTCGTAGTTCTTTTCACAGTTCAGGATAAAGTCCACCACAGAGCCTTCATCACCAAGGACCGACAAAGCCATGGCTGAGTTATAAGACAAATCTTTATTTTTAGAATCCGCCATAGGACGTATATCGGGTATCGCTTCTTTTCGGCCATGGTTTGCAATTTCACGACAAATACGCGCCTTTTGATAAGGATCTCCGTTTTTCAAGACAAACTTATAATATTCCATGGGCTTAATAATTTTGATAAGCTCAGATACCACATTCTGGCATGTTTGTGATATGGTCGGCCGATCGGCATAATCCAGCAACTTGCTGCATAGGATTCGCATCCCCGGCGAATTTTCTTCTGCGAATTTTTTTAATCCGAGTATTTTTCTCCTCATGTCATCCCGATCGGAGCTTTTGAAAATCAGATCCAACCTATCATCGATTTTCCGATTGATCATGGCCCTTCTCTTGCGGCAAGATTCATGCCTTTTTGATAGCCTGCGCAACCAAAGGAATTCGAGAATGATTACTGCCAGAGCAATGCATAAAGCAATAAATCCAATATGTCCATAATCCATTTCCTTCACCACTTTCTGATCGTCTAATAAAATTCAAGCATGGTGTATATTTTATATTTGAAGAATATTATTTCAGGCTCTGAAAGTAATTTGCAAGGATCGCATAACTTTCTTTTTCCCGAATCCGATACGTCGGAGTCATCCAATCATCCCACGAAAAAATTCTGTATCCATCAGACTGTTTATTTTCCGGAAAGATATACTCTGTATCCTTCGTCTGCTTATTCGCAATCAATATGGAAAAGATGATCCCTTCGGTTTTGATTGTTTTAAAGCCGAACGGATCGTTTAAAATCTGGGGCTTCGTGCGGCTATCGTTCAAAACTATTTTTTTAGCCGGGTCCGTGAAATTCAAAAGTCTCCATGGAATCCGAATATGGATGGTAGACCCGGTTTGATAAAACTCTCCATCCGAAGAGTCAAAAGAACCGTATTTAAGCGGGGCGATATAGTTAAAATTCCCCTTATAGCTTTCCCGAGACGCATAGGAATCTTTGGATTTGTCGTAGTCCGGCAGACAATAAAGGCCGGCAGAATTCTTGCCCTCAAACTTGATAAGATATTCCATGCCGGAAAGGCTCGTCGCAAAGTACGACGGGTCATATCTGTATTCGCCATTGTTGCGCAAATACGTATCCAGCCCGACCATCAATTGCTCTATGTCATAATTTATATCATTATTAAGCGCGATCGTAGCATAAATATATTTATCATTGATAGAAAGCTGCAACTCCTTCATCCTTCCTGTATCCGTCAGGGTCAGCCCTATTTTTTCAGGTGGCGCCGGCTCAAGTGCGAGAATTCCGCGATTCTCTAAAGGATCCGTCGCATCCTGCCATAATGGCTTGTCTCCCTTAGGAATATTATATGGACCCTGCGAGGATACGCACCACTGATCATCAAGGTCGCTGATAAGCGCACCAAGAAAGTTTTCTCTTTTTACAGCCTCCAACATTCGTACGAGGCCATTCCCCTGATCACTCTCCGATAAACCGTTGACGGATGTCTCCTTTTGAAACGCATTGACATTTGTAGGAAGACCCATCCCGTCAATCAAAATAGGATAAGAAGATTCTATGCCTTTGACTGCCTTGATATATCCTCCATAGGGGAGGGATCCCTGATCGTCATGATAACCTGAAAAAGCGTCAGTATTATTCAGAAAATCCAAATCGGACGGTTGAAGAGCATACGATAGAAAAAAATATCCTTCAGCAGCTTTGGAAGCTTTTAAACCGTTCACATTAAAAAGAGAGCTCTGCGATACAGGCGTCCAAGGAAGCCCCGGCAGAAGGGCTGCGTTTCCCACAGCACCGATTGGAGCCATATATCCGTATTCGCGTTCGTGATAACTAAAAGCATAATCGCACAAAGCCGCCATGATTCCTTCCGCACAGTTGCCGGATGACGATACATAGGCCCCGTCATAAGTATACTTCGGGTTTTTCCCGTTAAGGGCCTGTACAACACCTGCGCTGTTATCGAACTTGACGATATAACCAAGCAAATAGGGAGATACATCATCGATATAGACACCGCCGTTTCTTGAACCCTCCTTTGGCACCCTAGCGTTTCCATGGATCGCTTCCTCTACATGCTCGATATTTTTCTTTAACTGCTCCATTCCCAATCGATTCCCATAACTTTCAGGAACTATGTTATCGGCCGGGGAGATTGTCTGCATCAAATAAATCGTTTTTCCGGGATTGGCACGATTATATTGGTAAAGAGCGCGATAGAATTCAGGTGCAAGCAGATCATCCGCACGTATGCAGTTGCCGCCCATGCCCTTCAATTCCGACAAAAATTCGCTGTAAGTCGTTATATCCCTTGTGTAATCATAGGCTTGCGACCCAGGCATCACTGCGCTTAGATTGAATCCCTTGATATCAAGAGGATGCCTTTTGTCATCTTGCAAAATTTGGAACTGATTGTCCTGAATTTTTACAGTAGCCTTTGTATTTTTCGCGGACCTCATGACATTTGCCCGATTATGATATGCATCATTCAAAATAGTTCCCATGACAGGTCTATAAAATTTCCAGTAAAAATTCGTGATGTCGCCTTCGCGGTCAATCGAAAAAAAGCGATAAAACATGCTAGAAAACAAAAATTTTGTGTATTTGTTTTCTCCAACGCAATCATTGAAGTCGCCTGCGAAATAATAAGCAGGTGCATTGAAAGAAGTTACTTCCGTGATTGCGGGAAATACCATTTGCGTGGAAATCCGATCAAACTTTTTTTGACCCGTCTTGTTCAGGTTAAGACGATATTGTGCGACGATATTCGTGCCATAATTTCCTGAAACGATTTCGAACCAATTATAATAGTTGACTTTCAGCTTTCCAAATTTCTTCTGATATTTGGGCGTGATCTCAATCGACAAAGGTTCGCCGCTAAAATCGACTCCTTGCTGCAACACGACGATCTCTCCTTTTTTTGAAGTAATCAACAATCCCGGGCCCTTCATATTCCATTTATAGCCGTACTCACGTTCATAAAGGCTGGTAGCCCAGGAGGGAACCTGAGACATATCCTTCATATCGGTTATATATTTACCCACCCACTCTGAATAAGCAAAGCCGAACGTCGACTGAATTTCTTTTATAATGGAAGCATCGGTACCGGTTGTAAGATCGGACTCTCCGATGATTGTCGCGCCGTTTGTATGAGCTGATGAAGCCGCCGCCATGTCATAATAAGAAAGACCGCTGCCTTTATTGGCATTCCCTTCGGCATCACCATATGTATCACTCAAATAGACGATATCCGGTGTTTCAGAAAGGCGCTCTAAATCCTTATTTTCAACTGTCCCGTCAGATGATGGAAAATCCCCGTAATAATCTTTTGTACTATCATATGGCTTCCCCGTCAGTGGATTTCTATATTTTATATCGTTGAGGAGCCAAAAGAGCCCGATATGTTTACGATAGCCGGACACAATATCCGATTGCTTTACCGATTGCAGGGATTGACCTGCGCTCACCGATTTATCGACCACAACGACGTCTAAATTTTTTGAGGGGACAATATGCCAACCTATAAAAACCACTAATAAAAGCAAAATTAAAACCGACGGTAGAAAAAAATAAGGCTTCAATATTTTTTTGAAGTTCATATTCTTACCCTTGAGATGTAAATGATTTGAAAATTTTTTATAATTCCCTTCTATTTTGAAGTTCATCTGTCATTCCTTTCATCAGCAGCCCTGACTTTTAAACTCATTAACCTTTTTTGCTCATTTTTATATTTTCATATTATATCAAATTAAGTAAATTGGCAACATTTTTTTGCAATTTCAAGGGATTTTGCATCATATTTCCATGAAAGATTTTTATAAGGTACATTAAGATTATGAAATAAATGTTATTTATTATGACCATGTCATATAAAATATGCACCCTTTCATATCTTATCTTTTTCTATTTTTCTGTATATAGAAAGCAGAAGAGATATGATATACGCCTGTATTACAGTTACGAATATCCCTTCAAACAGCCTCGGAATTAATAAAATAATAAACCCTTTTTTACCGAGGGACGGTATGAACATCTGCAGTATGAAAGTATTGAAAACAGTAACTACTATCTCCGAAGCCCCAATTGCCGTAATAAGCTTTAAATAAAACTGTTTTAAAAACAGATTCCTGTATTTTTTCTGTATCATTATATCTATTGCAAGAAGGCCAATGCCGGCTATGGAAACTCCTTCAAGCCCAAAAGTCAAAAGGTCCCTGTTTTTGCCGATGCTCATGACAGAGTGCGACCAGAATGTATTGGGAAAATATGCGACACTTATATGATTTATAACTCCCACGGCAAAAACAACAATAAAAATAGTAAACAGCTTTTTTTGCAGCAATTCCGTATTTATATTTTTAAATATTTTCCATATATAACCTGTTATAATGCCCCCCGCTATTGCCGTAACGGTAAGCCATGGAATATATGCGCCGTCAGGCTTCAGCATATATCCTAAAACATCGAGGATTCCTGATGCAATCCCTCCATATAACGGGCCGAAAAGTATCGCCGGCATGTGGATAAATATTCCTGAGAATCCTATGCGCATGCCCGGAGCACCTCCAAAGTAGACCATGTAACTAAAATTTCTTATAATAATTGCAAGAGAGATAAATAAACCGCTCTGTACAATCTTCTTTGTATAATCCACATCTTTTTTTATCATCATGAATATCGTTCTCCCCTTCAAAAAAATTTAAAAGCCATTTTATTTTTAATGTACTGCTACATTAAAAATAAAATGGCTTTTAACGTAACAGCGGATGATGTACTGCGCTTTAAACCATTCTATCAGGTTCTCATATAGAGGCTCTACTCCCATCCTCTAATGATTAGGCACAATACCTGCTCTGTAACTACTGAAATTATATTCATTTATATACTTCAATTCGCAATTTGAAATCAGGCATAGATGGGATTATGTTATTTTGAGCGAC